>JBITAD010000505.1:0-8450 GCA_044439945.1 Blastopirellula sp. JB062 | reverse complement strand
CACGCACGAGGCACTCGGTACGACGCGCGTGATGAAAACTTGCGGCATGATGGGAGAAGTCGTCGGCAAAGCGGCCAGCATCTGTGCCACTTACGACTGCACTCCGCGCGAAGTCTATCAGCGTTACTGGCCAGAGATGGAAACGTTGCTGAAACTGCCCGGTAAAGCACGCCGCGTCGATCTCACCAGCGAGATCGAAATTCCGCAAGACATTCCCGCGTTGGCAGGACCGTACGGACCTCCGACCGGTCTTGATCCTGCCAAGTTAGCCGGCAGCGTCGTCGACGACGTCGAAGCGGAACGGATCGGCGAATGGACCTCGGGCGCAGGGCTAAAAGGTTACGTCGGCTACGGCTATCTGTATGCTAGTAGCGATAGCGGCGGAGCAGTCCGTTTTGCGACTGAAGCCCCAGCGGCCGGCAATTACGAAATTCGGCTGGCCTATCAGCCGCATCAAAACCGCGGCGTATCGGTACCGGTGCTAATCGAAACGAAAACCGATCGCCTAGAAACCAAAATCGATCAACGAAAAAATCCTCCGCTTGAAGACGGCTTCGTCTCACTGGGAAAATTAAAACTCGATAAGGGAGAGGTCGTTACCGTCGTCGTCGCGACAGCCGGAGCTGGCGGCGTCGTCCATGCCGACGCGATCCAACTTGTTCCCGCGAAGTAAATGAGCGAGACGCCGATACGCCGCCCAGCCTGGCGCCCTTTCGTCCACGGCGGACGCGTGCTGATTTTGGTTGCGATCGCTGCGGTCATCCATGCGGCGGCGACCTTGCACGCGCCGCCCATCGACGAGGCGGCGACGCGCATCAATCTCTCCGACGCCCAACGACTCTTCCCATCGGCCGTACAATTGACGGAATCGGGCTACGTGCAAGACGCCGCAGGCGACGCGTTGGGGCGCGTGCTGCAAACCTCGCCGGCAGGCGACAAAGCCATCGGCTTCTCCGGTCCGACAAACGTATTGCTCGGCTTTTCGTCGACAGACGAAATTATCGGCATGACGATCCTCTCGAGCCGCGACACTCGCGAACATGTCCGCGAAGTGGAACGTGCCCACAAGTTTTTGCATAGCCTAGACGGTCTAACGCGCGACGAGGCGATCGCCCGTTCCGACATTGACGCGGTCTCTGGCGCGACGCTCACCAGCCTGGCCATAATCGAAGCGGTGCAGCGTCGACTGGGCGGCGGTCGGCAGTCCCTGAAGTTTCCTGATCTGCCCCCGATCGAAGCAGTCCGCCAACTTTTTCCGCAAGCCGATACATTTTCTCCCTCGGAACAAATGTCGAGCCTGCTTGACGTGCAGGCGGAGTCAGGAGCGACGCTGGGCCAAATCGTACGCAGTTCGCCGGCGGGCGATAATCTCATCGGTTATCAAGGACCGACCGAGATTCTGATCGGCCTGGATGCCGACCAGAAAGTGATCGGTTTGGCGCTCGCTTCCAGCTTTGATAATGAGCCGTACGTCGACTACGTTCGTACGGATCAATATTTCCTCAACATCTTTAACGGCAAGTCGCTGGAAGAGCTTGCCGAAGTCGATTTGATCGCCGACCAGGTCGAAGGGGTTTCTGGGGCGACGATGACCAGCGGGGCCGCCGGCGAAGGAGCGATCTCGGCAGCCGATCATTTCATAAAAGCGAATCGCTTGCTACGATCGCAAGCAGAGCGCAACCAAATTCGCCTACGCGAGCGTGATTACAAAACGATCGCCGTCGTGATCGTCGGAGTGATGCTTGCGTTCAGTCCCTGGCGCGGCAACCCTTGGGCACGTATTCCGTTTCAGATCGTCGTCTTCGTATATCTCGGCTTCGCCAACGGCGATTTCGTTTCGCAAGCGCTGTTGGTCGGCTGGGCTCAAAATGGCGTACCTTGGAAATCGGCGCTCGGCTTAGTACTGCTGGTCGCCGCCGCGTTAACGTTGCCGATCTTTACGCGAACCAATGTCTATTGCAGCCATCTCTGTCCGCATGGCATTGTGCAGCAGTGGACCAAGCGACGACTCAAATGGCAATGGAAGCCGTCAAAAAAACTTCTTCCCTGGCTCAACGCGATACCGCCCGTACTGTTGGCCTGGGTCGTACTGGTCGCTACGGCTCGTTTGTCGTTCAGCCTGGTCGATATCGAGCCGTTTGACGCCTATGTCTGGCATATCGCCGGGTGGGGCACGATCGGCGTGGCGATCGTCGGCCTCATCGCTTCGCTCTTTACGCCAATGGCATATTGCCGTTTCGGATGCCCGACCGGAGCCTTGCTCGACTACGTTCGCTACAATGGGAAAAGCGAATTTTGGACGCGACGCGACTGGGTCGCCGTCTGTCTGCTGGCGCTGGGCGCGCTGGCGTTACTCATTGACTAAAGCGAAACAAGGAGGCGACGTGGCGCGCAAAGGAGGCGATTGGCCGCTGCATGCCATTTATTTGGGCGTGATCTTGCTGCTGGCCGGCATTACGACGAAATCGGTCGAAGCGTTCACTTTGACTCCGACTGCAACCCGCTTGCTATCTAGGCATGCCGGGCCGTCGACTGAAACTCCGGAAGGGGCGCTGCAAAGTATGATTGTCGAAAATACCGATCAACGACATATGATCCGTCCCCGCAGTTGGGTCGGCTTGAGCATGCTTTCCGCCGGCGCGGTCTTGATCATTCATGGAGTCATTCTGAAGGTGAAATAAACCGGGCTCGATTTATTCTTGTTATACGCAATTTTCCGGTTATTCACGCTACCTTACTCACCTGCGTCCAATCTCCCCTCTACTAGGGTGATTTTTTCCAAGCGTCGCACGGCGATACCGAATACCTTGACAGAACGTTACAAGAGGAACGCAGGGAGATCCGATGAATCCACTTTCACTTCTGTTAATTATTTTGGGCGGCGTCATTCAGGTGCTTGGGGTCCTTTATTGCGTCGTCAACAGCAGCGACTCAGGAATGAATGTTCCGCTGCTAATCGGCGTGATTATCGTCGGCTCAATGTTTGAAACCGGCGCCATTTTCTGGCATATTCTGCAGAAGCGAATTTGAGCCTTACGAACCGGCAAAAACTACTAGTCGCATGTCGGCCAGGTCTGATAGACTAGGCGAAACCGAATTTCCGCCGCCCCTCACTCGCCCTAGAAAGATCGCCGATGTCGCAGGCCATCGCCGGAGTCGCCCCCAGCGCCGAATCGGAATCAAGCGTCATGACCGTCTGGCCCTCTAATGGGGCGACTGGATTGGGTCGCATGCTCGGCCGTCTCTACGAAATTGACAAAGGAGTTCGCTTCGTCACCGTCGGCAATCTGCTCGCCTTAGCGACAAGCCCAATCGGTGCGGCGATTTATCTCTGGCACGCAGCTCCCGGCGTCGGCACCCACTACCGGCTCACTAATCGCCGGGTGATTATCGAAAAAGGGATGAGCGGCAAGCCGGATCGTTGGGTTGATCTCGATCGGTTCAATCGTATCGACATTCAAGTGCAGCCAGGTCAGGCCTGGTACCACGCCGGCGACCTGATCTTTTATCTTGACAATGTCGAGACGTTCCGCTTGAAAGGAGTCAGTCGTCCTGAAGCGTTTCGTTCCGCCTGCTTAAAAGGGCATCAAACATACGTCGGCGTCCGCGACGCGCTGCAGCGCGAAGCGGCTCGCTCCGCTTAATCCAGCGTACGTTCTTCGACTTATGGATGCGGCGATTCATCCAAGCCGTCGGCTAATAAAAAAACGTCGAGCGATTAAACCGGTACGATATGGACGTCTAAACTCGGCAAGTCGACAATTGCGATCGTATGCCGACTCGCCCGATAAAGCGCCCCAGGATTTAGCACGCGCGTCGTTCCGACGTAATAGTCCGCCGCCTTGTGCGTATGGCCGTAACAAACCAAATCGTAATTGCCTGAATTTTTGGTCGCATTGAGCAACTTTTTGTCGTGCCCATGCAAAAAAGCGATTTGTCGGTTTGCCAGTTCAAGCTGACCGAAAGAACCATGGCAAGTTTGTCCCGCCGATTTTATCGTTTGTTGCCAAAAATCGGGGTCGAGATCGACATTGCCCAATACAAAATGAGAGGGCCAAAGTTGAAAAAGTTCGACAATCGCCGCGCCGCCGATATCGCCGCAGTGGATCACCGACGTGACCTGAAACGACTCTAACATGCGAATTGCCGACCGAGTGAACTCGACCTGACCGTGCGTATCGCTCACAATCCCTATCTGCATCTGGCCTTCCTGTCACGATTTAAATGGAACCCCCGCGTTGATCCGCGATCTGATCTCTCTGATTTTTTTGACGACGATCGTGGCAGTTCCTGTCATTTGGTGGTTTGCCAACTGGTCGCGGCGCGTTTATACGTTTCCACGGTACGTGCTCGCGTCGGTCAACATCGTCTTCTCTCGCTGTTGGTGGCGAACCTCGATTCCGCCCCATTTGCCGATTCCGATCGGACAAGGCGCCGTCTTGGTCGCCAACCATCGTAGCAGCGCAGACCCGTTCTTCATTCAAGTCGCCGCCCACCGAGTCGTCCACTGGATGGTCGCCAAAGAATATGTCGAACACCCCGCGTTAGCTTGGTTCCTTCGTCAAACGGGCGCAATCGCCGCCAACCGCGGAGGTCGCGATACCAAAGCGATCCGCGCGGCGATCGACCTATTGAAAGCAGGCGAATTGGTCGGCGTTCTTCCCGAGGGAAGGATCAACATGACCGAGCGATTGCTACTGCCGGTCCGCCCTGGCGCCGCGATGACCGCCCAACACGCAGGCGTGCCGATTCTGCCGATCTACATTGACGGCGCCCCCTACGACCAAACGCCATACAGCGCTTTCTTGATGCCTGCCCGGGTTGTCGTAAAAATCGGCGAACTGATCGATACCTCGCAAGGGACGCCGCAAGATTTGATGGAGCAAGCGACGCGCGAAATCGCTCGTTTAGCCGGATGCGACGACTATCGCCCCGAACATGCCGGTCGCAGTTGGAAGCCGACAGCCGCAGAGCTAGAAGAAGCGATCACGACCGCCAAACAACAGCGTAACCGATCGTCGCATTTACGCTAAGCGCGACGTTTGTCGCAACAAGATCTTGCTCCCTTCGCGCAATCGCCCCAGTAACTCGGCGGCGTTACTTGAAGCCCCCAGCAGCGTAAAAGCGGGCGCCATCGCTGGTATTTTCGTATCGACGCTTGGGATATCGGCCAGACTTAATGCCAATTCTTCGGCTTGATCTGCCAATGATTTCGCAAACGCCGCGGTCCAAGCGAACTCGCTCGCCGCATAAACGTACAATTTGCCGCGGTACTTGCCCAGCGGCGAGCTTGCTGCCAACGTATCCCCTGAATCGCTCTCTAGCGCCCAAGCCTCCAGATGCCGTCGCATCACATTTTCCGGTAGTAATTCCATGGCGGCCGTGAAACGCGGATTTATCTCTATCGGCCAAATTTCGTCGCCATTAATGATAAAGTCGATTCCATAGAGTCCGATCAATGAGGTCGATTGCGCCAGAAAATTCGCCAGTCTCTGAAGCTGATCTTGTAACGTTTCAGGCAGCGTCACCGGTCCAATCGAACCGGCGTACTGAAACGCCTGCGGAGCGCCCCATTTTCGTCCAATCAATTGTCGAGTTACGCCCAAGCCGCATGCCGTTCCGTTAATCGCCACGAACGCGGCGCCGTAACAGCCCCCTGAAATAAACCTTTGATACACGACCGAGGCGTCATGCCTTTCTCTCTCGTTCCGCTTGACGCCATCGACTTCGCTGCAGTTGACGTCGACGACGTTCAATCCGCCGGCCGAACGAATCGGCTTTTGCAACCAATGGCCCTCTGCAGGCAGTATTGACTCGGTTGCAGGGAAGCGGAAACCGGCCGCTCGCAAATGATGTTGCAATTGCAGCGGGTCTCGAATCGTCGCCAACGCAGAGGGGGCGACGCCCAACAAGGGACGGATCGCAGCGGCGGAGGCAAGGACCTCCGGATGATTTTCTAACCCCCCGACATAGAGCCAGTGGGTCGCTTCGGCGCTAGATAGCCAAGCGGGAATTTCGGCCGGGTAGTCGAACAACTGCGTCGCTGGCGCCATTTTCCGTAAATCGGCGTCGGCGAATTGATCGGCGGCAATCGTTGGAACGCCGCAGCGGCGCAAGCATGCGACTGCGGCTCGACAACTCGATCCGACCACGGCAATTCGAATGCAAGAGGTAAGGGGCGCCATCGGCGACTCGCAAAAATTCCGCCTATTTTTTATCTCTGCGGCGACCTGCCGAAAGATTGCAAGCTATGTTTTCCATTGGGCAAGGGCACCCGTTTTCCATTTCGACTGACCTTTTCTTCAATTCCCATTTCCAGCGGAATCGTACCTATACCGCGATCGTTCCGTACCAATCGGCACGTCGCCCAACTCTCCCCGCCATATTTCCATGATACTTGCGCAGCGCCTTCAGTTGGGCGTCTGCACGCCTTTGCCCAACCACCGTAGGAGAGTCGAAATGTCGTCGCATCGTAGAGATCGAGAAAAACCAGGCAGCGTACGCCCTGCGCAGCGGCGCGGCGTTATCGTCGTGCTGGCGGCCGTACTAATGATCGTCATGATGGGCTTCCTCGCGTTGAGCGTCGACGTCGGATATATGTTCACGATGCAATCGCAACTACAGCGTTCCGTCGACGCCGCCGCGCTTGCCGGCGCCGGCACCTTAATTGAAGGCGAGGACGAAGCCGCCGGCAAAGTGCACGAATATCTGACGCATAACCCGGTCGGCTTGCAATGGCAGGAATTTACGGCCGGAAATACCGCATCGAACGTCGATCTGTTTCTCAACAAGTATGGCGACGGCTTGCAACTAAGCATTGGCGAATGGAACGCAACGACGCAGCAAGTCGAATCGGTCGAAAAAAACCCGTCGACCGTCAGCGTGCGAATGACCTATGAAAACATGCCTTTTTTCTTCGGCCATTTGCTGGGGCGAGACACGTTTAACATCACGGCCGAATCGATCGCGACTTATCAAACGCGCGACATTATGCTGGTGCTCGACCTTTCCGGTTCGATGAACGACGATAGCGAATTCAAATCGATCGGACGACTCGGATTCGACCATATTCGCAACAACTCGCTGCAAATGTACGCCGATCTGGGCTCGCCCGTCTATGGAAATTTGACTTTCGATCCCGAGTATGCCGTCGTCTACGGCCCCAGTCCGCAGTCCAGCGCCCAAGCAAACGCGTCGGTCACCTACCGCGGCAAGTCGATCGTGGTGAAATCTGACAAGACGATCAAGCAAGTTCGCGTGCGAACCAGCGACGGCGCTTATCACACTTACAATCCTGGTTCTTCGCAAAACTATACGGCTAATCCCAATCGCGAGATCCGCTACGTTTGGGTGACCAGCGGCAAAAATCCGGACGCTTCCGATCAGGTCCACACGTTCGACTTTGACGGTCAACGAACGACGACGATCAGCCGAGCGTTAGGACTAGACAATGTCGCCTATCCGTATCCGCAAGGAAGTTGGGGCGACTATATCAACTACTGTCTAGGAACCGGTCAAAATAATAACGCCGGGTATCGCTATCGTTTCGGTTACTTCAGCTTGATCAACTATTGGCTGGAACGTCGGTATTCGGCGAATGCGACGCCTGACTTGTGGAAAGCGAGCGCTCAACCGATCACCGCCGTGAAAAACTCGGTCGATCTTTTTATCCACTTTATGCAAGAGGGAGACGGCAAAGACCGAGTCGGTTTAGCGGTCTACAACGCGCCGGACGGCGACGGTCTATTAGAATCGACGCTGACCGATAACCTTCCCTTTATCATGACGCAATCGCGCCAACGGCAAGCTGGCCATTATCACAACTACACCAACATCGGCGGCGGCATGACCGTCGGTCGCGAAGAGTTGCAAACCCGCGGTCGCAAAGGCGCCGTCAAAATGATCGTTCTGCTAACTGACGGTCAAGCGAACTGGGTCAACGGCGGCGTCAATAACAACGCAGCTCGACAATACGTACTGAACGAAGCGTATCTTTGTGCAGAACAAGGGTTTATGATCGTTACCATCAGTCTTGGCGCCGGCGCCGACAAGGCTTTGATGGATCAAGTCGCCGAAATTACCGACGGGGTGCACTTTAACGTCCCCGGCGGCCAATCGGTCGAAGACTACTCAGAGGATTTAACCGAAATCTTCCGACAAGTCGCCGGCCACCGTCCTCTGAAACTGGTGAAGTAGCTCTCGCCAGCCCGCCTTGTCCTATCCCGCCCTTTTTTGACCGCCGCGCAGCGCACGCTTCGCGGCGGTCTTTTCGATTCTCATGCGCCCGCCTCCAGGATTCCATGGTTGCAATCGCGTGGGGGTCTGATAAGTTTTGCACTGCGGCTCTAAACCCCAGCCAATATGTTTCGCGCTCTAATTCTCGCGACTTTGAGATGCCGCCGCGATCGCATTTCCCCGCAGGGCCCCTCCCTTCGGGAAGCTCCATCCTT
>JBITAD010000504.1:5207-8532 GCA_044439945.1 Blastopirellula sp. JB062 | reverse complement strand
ATAGGCGGCGTTCCAGGCCGCTAGTTGCTCTGGGGTCAGACCGCGCGGCGCCGTCAACTTGAGGTCGTTCTCATTCATGTGCCGGGCGATCGTCATTTCTTGCTCGGCGGCTGGGGAGGCGCGGTTTTCGTAATCGTCGAATAGCGTTCCAGGCTCGGGAATCGTTTCGTCGTCGTACATATTCAGGTACTCGGGGCCCGGTTGCCAGTTGCGATGAGGAGCTTTGTGCTGATAGACCAGCAAGAAAGGCTTGTTCGCGTCGCGATCATTCTTCAGCCAATTCAACGCTAGATCGGTGATGATGTCAGTCGTGTAACCGACATGTTTTTTCGGCCCCGAGTTCGATTTCATCGTCGGGTTGTAATAGGGGCCTTGGCCTCGCAGAACTTCCCAGTAGTCGAATCCGGTCGGATCGCTCACCAAGTGCCATTTGCCAACGACCGCCGTTTGATAGCCCGCCTTTTGGAGTAGTTTGGGGTAGGTCGTTTGCTTGCCGTTAAAGCGACTGCGATTGTCGACAAAGCCATTTTTGTGGCTGTAATTGCCGGTCAAAATGACCGCGCGACAAGGTCCGCAGATCGAATTGGTAACCATGCAGTTCTCAAATCGCATTCCTTCCTGCGCAATACGATCAAGATGCGGGGTTTGATTGATCTTGCTGCCGTAACAACTTAGTGCGTTGTAGGCGTGATCATCCGACATGATAAATAAAATGTTCGGCCGCTCGGCGGCTTGCGCAGCGCTCGATATCAGCCAGGCGAACGTTAAGACGAAAAAGTAAGGGGCACGCTTCATCACGGACTCGCTAGAAAGTTTTCGTACGCGGCAGGTGGGAAATACGGCAAGCGACATGGCCCGTATTTTAGACCAATCGTTCTGCGGATGCGAATTTGGGGCTTTTCTCAATTCGCTCCTTCTTTTACATTTCACGAGATATCACGTGCAAGCGATTGATGAGAAGATTACACTAGAAATGCCGTAATCTCATTCTTACCTGCCGTCCTTGTTTGCGGTTCTTCATGCCTGTCTATCGTATTATCGCCGTATGCTGTCTGATCGTTTGCGCTACGTCATCTGTCGCCGTCGCACAATTTGAGGACGAGTTCGCCACAGGCGTGGTCGCCGATTACGTCGCGTCAGACGGCACAAAGTTTCGACGCATTGATCCGCAGATCGCATTTAAATTTGGCGCTGCGTCGCCTGACCCGCGATTGGGCGCCGGCAAGTTCTCGGTTCATTGGGACGGTTTATTGCTGACCAAGACGCCGGGCCCCTATACGCTGCACGTTTACGCCCAAGGCAAGGTCCGCATTCAAATCGAAGACGAGATCGTACTCGAAGCCGAATCGAAGTCGCCTGGTTGGTTGACCGCTGACCCGATCGACTTGAAATTCGATTGGCATCCTTTTCAAGTCGAGTTTGAGAAAACGTCGCCCGACGCGCAGATAACGCTTTATTGGGCCGGTCCTGATTATTCGTTAGAGCCGATTACCCCGGAGTGGCTCTTTCATGAAATCGACGACACTTTTGCAGAGCCGTTCAACGTGGGGCGAGATCTAGCACGCGCCCATCGTTGTAACGCTTGTCATGGCGGCGATCGAGCTGATGAACTTCCGGCTCCGGCGCTCGATCGGCTCGCCGGTCATGTGTCGCAAGATTGGATTGTCGACCGCTTAACGAGTGCGGCCAACAAAGACGACGCGTCGACGCGCAAGATGCCGCATTATGATTTGCCTCCTCAAGATGCGGCGGCAATCGCGGCGTTCTTATTCGCCGAGTCGGACGAAGTGAAAGTGAAGCGTGCGAAGGAGCGAAAAGGCTCGGTCAAAACCGGAAAACTCCTGTTTCAATCTCTGGGGTGTTTCGCCTGTCATCGGGTTGGCGATGTGGGAGCGGCGGGGCCGTTTAGCGGCGGCGACTTAAGCGATATCGCCGCCAAGCGTCCGCCTCACTTTTTCTCGAAGTGGCTTGAAGATCCGGCGGCATTGAACGTCGACCATCGAATGCCTACGTTTCAGCTCGACGCCGATTCGCGCAATCATTTAGCCGCCTACCTGTCGAGTTTGAACGTTTCAGGCCAGCTGGCATCAACCGCGCAAGCCGAGCCGAACGACGCGCAAATTAAACGGGGACGCGAATTAGCGCTGGCAAATCGATGCGACGCTTGCCATCGCTTGCCGGGCGATCTGAAAGAGAAATCTCGAAAACCATTGGCGTCGCTAAGTTCCGGCGATCTGCAGCTTGACGCTTGCTTAGCCGAACCTGACGCCGGCAAACGCCCCGGTTATGCGCTAAATGCTGAATCGCAAGAAGCGATTCGTACTTATTTTCGAGACCAGGCTCTTCCGAAAACGCCCGCAGCCAAGTTGTCTGGCGCTCAACTGATTCGCGAGCGGAACTGCTTATCGTGTCATGCACGCGGTATCGGCAAGGGTTTGGCGCCCACCGTCGCTTTGGCTGCCGCCGACGATCCGGCCCTCAGCGCGGTGTTGCCCACGCTCACCCCGCCGTCGCTCAACAGCGTAGGCGATAAGTTGCATGATGCGGCGCTGATTGACGTTATCTTGCGAAAAGATCCCGTTCATCGCCCTTGGTTAAAGGTTCAAATGCCACGTTTTCCGCTCGACAAGGCTGAGTTGGAAGCGATCAAAGATTATTTGGTAGAACAAGATCGAATTCCCGCGCACCCGCTGGTGGGGCGCCCCTCTGAAGTTGATCCCGCCGCACTTTCGGTCGCTGGAGAGCGACTGGTCGGCGGCGAAGGCTTTAATTGCACCAGTTGCCATGCGGTCGGCGATTGGCAACCGTCCGACGCTCCATTGAATGCGAAAGGGCCGACGCTCTCGATGTTGGGAGAGCGAATTCGTCGCGATTGGTTCGATCGTTGGGTGCGCAAACCGGCTCGAATCGTCCCGCAGATGGAAATGCCCAGCGTGACCGTGCCGGTCAGCGGCGTCTTGCATGATGAGATCGACGACCAGCTTGCCGCCGTTTGGAAAGCGTTAAATACTCCCGGCTTTCAGCCGCCGAAACCGAATCCCGTGCGCGTAGCGCGCCGAAGCGGAGTCGCCGAAAGCCAAGAGACCGCTTTGATATTGACTGACGTGCTGCGCGACGTCGATCACGATTTGCAGTTTATCAAACCGTTATTGATCGGACTGCCAAACCGACACAACATGCTGTTTGATTTAGAGACGGGGCGCATCGCTTCGTGGACGTTAGGCGATGCGGCTCGCGAAAGAAGCGAAGGAAAAAAGTGGTTCTGGGAACTTGCCGGCGCCGAGTTGTTCGCCTGGGGCGATACGGAGTCGGAACTTGTCTTAAT
>JBITAD010000504.1:0-5197 GCA_044439945.1 Blastopirellula sp. JB062 | reverse complement strand
AGGCGCCAAGCTTCTTCCGCAACCGACCGGCCAATTTATCACGCGATTTGATCGGTGGCGGAGAAATACGGATGGCGGCGTCTCGGTCGACTATCGATTGACGTTCGGCGAAGACGGATCTCAAACCATTCTAGTGCGACAAACGCTCTCGCCTGTCTGGGACGAGCAAGGGGCTCATGGGTTCGTTCGTACGTTTGACGTGTCCGATTTGCCCGCCGATTATCGTCTTGCGTTTCGGTTGATCGACTCAGATCTAGCGGCGGCCGCGAAGCTCAGCGGCAACGTTCTCGCCTTTCCCAAGCGACATTTGTCGATAGCGATCTCCGGCGACGCCAAATTGTCGGCTTCCGGGGTAGTTCAGATTACCGCCGAGAACCGCCCGGTTCGCTTTTCGGCTCGTTATCTTTCGACCTTGCCGGCCGATCGTTATCCGCCGCGACCGCAAGTCGAGCCGACGATCGCCGATGGGGCTGAGCTGACGATTACTCCCGGTTGGTCGGCCCGCCGCATGCCGTTGACGATCGAACTCATGCCGACGGCGATCGCTTGGCGTCCAAATGGAGACATGGTCGTCGCGTCGCTAAAGGGGCGCATTTGGCTGGTACGAGATGCGGATCAAGATGGCGAGCAGGAGACGTTAATCCCGCTTGATATCGAACTGGCGGCCCCGTTCGGCGTCGCCGCTTACGACGGTTATATGGATGTAATCAACAAGTATTCGCTGCTGCGTATTTTTCATGATGATGCGGGGCAGGTCGACCGCATCGAAACGCTAGTCGACGGCTGGGGACATACGGCCGACTATCATGACTGGGCGATGGGGCTGCCGCGCGACAGCGACGGCGCTTATTACATTGCGACCGCATGCCAGCAAGACAATCGCACCTCAGCTGCGGCCAAGTGGCGCGGAGTCGTGCTAAAACTGATTCCGCATGAGCCGACCGCAAGTGATCCTAGCCATTTCAAAATCGAAGAATTAACGGCAGGGCATCGCTTTCCGATCGGTATCGCTCGGAATCGATCTGGCGAACTGTTCGTGACCGATAATCAAGGCAATTACAATCCGTTTAACGAGTTGAATCATATCGTGCCTGGCAAACGGTACGGCTTTTTAAACAAGATCGAACGCAAGCCGGATTTCAATCCGCCCGAGACGCCGCCCGCCATTGCATTGCCTCACCCTTGGACGCGCAGCGTTAACGGTATCTGCTTCTTGGAAACTCCGCCCAACCTTCGCCGCAAAGATGGAAACAAGCCATACTTCGGGCCGTTTGAAGGCGACCTAATCGGCTGCGAGTACGACACGCGGCGTTTGGTTCGCATGAGCCTGGATCATGTTGGCGACGTGATTCAAGGCGCTATTTATCCCTTTACTTACGATCCAGGCGATGAAGTGAAAAACGCCTTGTTAGGTCCAATCGCTTGTGCGGTGTCTCCTAGCGGCGAGCTGATCATCGGCAACATGCGAGACGGCGGGTGGGGCGGCGGCGCGAACGTCGGATCATTGGTCAAAATGCGTCCGCTGGAGGGGGAGATGCCTAGCGGAATTGACGAAGTGCGTGCCGTCAGCGACGGCTTTGTGATTCGGTATACGCAACCTGTCGACGCTCAAGCGGCCGTCGACAAGAAGAATTATTCTCTCTCTTCGTATCGTCGCGAATCGACGCCCGCCTACGGAGGCGACGATCTCGATTCGCGACCAGAGGCGATCGACGGTATCGAAATCAGTTCAGATCAGTTAGAAGTACGTTTGCGGCTCGATGAGTTGCGCGCCGGTTTTGTGTACGAACTGCATGTCGACGACGCCGTCGCGGGAGAAGGTCGCAAGCTGTTTCCGGCAGAAGCGTACTATACGCTACGGGTAATACCGAAAAAGTAATCGCGTTATCAAGTAGCGAATGGCCAGATCGATCAGCCCAATTCAGCGCGGCCGATCAACGTGTATTTAGGCCCGCGGCGTTCCAATGCGCTCGCATAGATGCGAGCCTCCATCGCCGGCGAAACGCCTGCTTCGAACAACGCATGCTCTTCAAGCAATTCGGTAAGCCGTGCGACTTGGGGCGACGGGCGTTTGATACGGCCGAGCGAGAGATGCGGATGGTATTTGCGCGCCGTCTCGGGGTAGCCGATCGCCGTCAATTCGGCTGCGATTGCGGCTTGCATCTGACAAAACGCGTCGTTGCCTTGCGTGACGCCTAGCCACATTGTTCGAGGACGGGCGATTTCTGGAAATGCGCCGGCCCCGGCGATCATAAAATCAAACGACGAGACCGCCGCGGCGCCGCGCATCGCCGCGCGACTGATCTCGACGGTCTCTTCAGGCGTCACGTCGCCTAAGAAGCTGAGCGTGATATGCATGTTATCAGGCTCAACCCATTTTACGTCGGCGTGACTGCCGGCCAAAACATCAATCAAATTTTGAGCGCGGCGCTTCACCTCGTCGGTGACGGCCATCGCAATAAAGCAGCGCGTTACGTTCATTGCGGTACTTCCGGCTGCTCCGATTTCGCTGCGTTAAAAGCTAAGCATTTGGCGATATTCGGCGAAGCGCGCGTCGACTTCGGCGCGTTCGATTCGCTTCATGCGTTCTAGGCTAAAGTCTTCGACGTTGAAACTGGCGACGACGGTGCCGTAGGCCATCGCTTCTTTTAATGCGGCGGGAGAAAAGTCATTTTTCTCGGCCAGGTAGCCCATCATGCCGCCCGCAAAGCTGTCTCCGGCGCCGGTCGGGTCGATCACTTCTTCGGTCGGATAGGCCGGCATGACGTAAGTCTCATGCTGCGAGAAGAACATGGCGCCATGTTCTCCCTTTTTTAGCACCACGAACTTCGGACCCATCTCTAGCACTTTGCGGCCTGCGCGGACCAGGTTCTCTTCTTCCGTCAGTTTTTTCGCTTCGCTGTCGTTCAGGACTAACCCGTCGACTTTCTTCAGCATCGCTTCTAAATCGTCGCGAGCAATTTCGATCCAGAGGTCCATCGTATCGGCGACGACCAGTTTGGGCCCGGTCATTTGTTCCAGCACTTTGATTTGCGTCGACGGAGCGCCGTTGGCCAAAAACAAAAAGGGAGTTCGGCGGAATTCTTCAGGCAAGGTGGGGCTGAAATCTTCCAGCACGTTCAGATGAACTTCGAGCGTATCGCGATCGTTCATGTTCGATTGATATTTGCCGGTCCAGCGAAACGTTTCGCCGCCAGAGACGATCTCAAGTCCCGCCGTGTCGACGCCGCGGGCCTGTAGCATTTCGGTATGTTCGCTCGGCCAATCTTCGCCGACCACGCCGACTAGTTTCGCCCCGGTAAAATAACTGGCCGCATAAGAGAAATAGACGGCGGAGCCGCCCAGCACGTCTTCTCGCGCTTCGGTAGGAGTATGTACGCTGTCCAACGCGATAGAACCGACGACGAGCAATGGCATGAGATCAATTTCCAGAGAAAGGCTGTGGGCGAAGGTCGCGCCCGCTTTGATCGCAGACGCCTGGCAAAAGGGCCGATTATAAGGAAATCGAGCCCGTTTCGTCGACTGGTCTCAAAGGCGAGCCAATTCGGAACAGGGCGGTCCGTGTTTAGAGGGGCGGAGTCAGCTCCCACCGCAGCGTCGTGATCCGGCCTTGTTCGGCTTGCAAGCTCTCGTCGCTTTCAAATTGTCGTGCGGGAATCTCGCGAGCCATGATCGACAAATCGATCTCGTCGACTTTCCAGGGCCAAGGCTCGACATGAAATCTCCCCTCGCCTTGCGGAATGATCGTCAACGATCGTTTGTCAGGGGTTTCCATCTTGTACGGCTCGATCCGTTCGGCCATGCAAAACCAAAGGCTGAGCCAGTCAAAAAAGCGAAGTTCCTCCAGCGCTCGATCGGCACGCTCTTGAGTGCGATCGCGGTCTGACGACATCCATTGCGCCAGCCAAAGCGCACATTTTCGCTCGTATTGCCGCAAAAAGACGATGCCGCCCGGAGTTTGCGCCGATTCGCTTTCGGTTCGTAAGATCGAAAAATGTCTGGCGACGAGATATTGCGCAAGCGGACCCCAGGGGGCGACCGCATCAATCGAGTGGCGCCAGATCGCTTCGGCCTCGGCGTGCGGCATGTCTAAAAAAGACATTGGTCGACCGGTTGAACGATCGACTCGCGGCAGCGGATCCCATTGATCCCAGCCGTCGTCATGGTGATAGATCGCCGGCAGCGTATGATAGCGGCACGGCAATGCTACGAACGATCCCGCCCCCCACGCTTCGGCAAGCCGACCCGAAACATGCGCATGCGCTGTTTGAAAAATGAGCTGATAGACCGGCTCGCCATGCTTGTTCATCGCGTCGCGTACAATCATTGGGGCGCCTCCATTCTTTTATTTTACGCGTGCTGCGACCGCGTGTGGGGATGAAAATGCAGGCAATTTTTGATTCGCTGCTCGCGTTGGATAGCGGAAGGAAGAACAGGCGTCTTGCCGGACGCCGTTATTTTTTCTCTTCTTGCGGCGGCAATTGCATTTCGACAGTTGATTCTAACGCGTCGCTAAGCGGCGGTAGCATTCCCTTGCGTACCAACGCTGCGCCCGCGTACTCGCGCAACTTCGGCAACATCCAGGCAAACGCCGCGCTGCCGGTCAAGCAGCAAACTCCGCTCACCGTGATCGAAGTCATCGGTCCGTAAAATTGCGCGATCGTGCCGGCGATCAAGCTGCCGATTGGCGCCGTGCCAAGGACGGCCATCGTGTAAAAGCTCATCACGCGGCCGCGCATCTCTTCGTCAACGAGCGTTTGTAGAATGATATTGCCGCCTGCTTTGAGAGACATCAGCGAAAATCCGGTAATCGCCAATAACGCGACCATCCACCAGGCGTTGGTCGCCCAGGCGAACAGCAGCATACCGCCGCCATAGGCGAAGCCTGCTAGCACGATGCGCAAGCCAAGTCCGGCAATTGATTTTCTCGACGCCAAATAAATCCCGGCCAATAACGCTCCCACGCCGGTCGCGCCGGTCATCGCACCGTAGAGATCGGGCCCGCCATGCACAAGGTCTTCGACGACCGCAGGCAAAACCACGGATCCTTGCATGCCCATCACGCTGACAAGGCTGATAAAAAGCAGCAAGCAATAGATCGGCGGAAAACCGATCACATAGCGAAAGCCTGCTCGTATGTCGCTATGCAGATCGATCGTCGGCGGCGGAGCGTGTTGCGGCAGATTTCTCAAAGCAG
>JBITAD010000503.1:0-8566 GCA_044439945.1 Blastopirellula sp. JB062 | reverse complement strand
GTCCAGGGCGAAACTGACATTCCGATTCGTAATTGCATTGGTAATCATGACGTTTTCGGCTGGTCGAATCAGCAAGATGTGAAGCCTGAAGACGCGGAGTTCGGCAAAGGACTGGTTTGCGAAAAACTTGGTTTAGAGAAAACCTATTACGCATTCGACCAAGGCGGTTGGCGGTTTTACGTCTTAGACGATATCCAAATGGCGCCCAATCATCGCTATCAAGCGTATCTCGACGAGGCGCAGATGGATTGGCTGAAAAATGATTTAGAAGCCAAGCCGGTCGATACTCCTGCCGTCGTCATTTGTCATATCCCGATTTATACGGTTACGACTTTTGATAATGGTCGCGAAGAAGATCTCGCCTATCGTGTCGGGTTTAGCGCGATGTGTCGTGATGCGGCGAAAATTGGTAATTTATTTGCCAAGCACAATGTGAAACTGGCCCTCTCGGGGCATCACCATCTGCTTGAGCGGATTGAATATCAAGGGGTGACCTACATCTGCGGCGGCGCCGTTTCGGGCGGTTGGTGGCGCGGGCCGCATCGTGGGGTTCAAGAAGGATTCGGATTAGTTGATCTTAGTCGTGACGGCACTTTCAATTACGAATATGTCGACTACGGCTGGATGCCGCCTGCGTAATTGCTAGAAAATGCGGAGCGATCAGCATGCGAAAGCGAAACTGGACTCGCAGTCGCTGCGAGCCCAGTCTCCGTAGCCCAAGCGCGCCTCATTGACGGGGGCCATGCGCCTGGGCTCTGTTAATTATTTTATCGTGCGACGCCCATTAGCGAACGCATGCTTGGGAAAAAGAAAAATCCCATTGCTCACTGACGCCGTTGGCGGTGAACAATGGGATTTTTGAAGTGGGCTAGACTGGAATCGAACCAGCACGTCCTTTAACGGACACTAGGCCCTCAACCTAGCGCGTCTGCCAATTCCGCCACTAGCCCGCGGCAGTCCGCTACTTCCGTACTCGACGTATGTAGCGGAACACAATAGTCTAGAAAAACCGCACGGCGGGTCAAGCGGGGGGAATTATCGATCAGCCCGCCGCTTGACCACAAAAATAGTTCGGTCGCAAGCGAAAGGACGATGCATTTTGGCGAGAAGTTCGCGTCCAGCCGACAAAACTCGATCCGCCGGCAACTCAAGGTGCTCGCGCAGTTTTTCCGCAAATTGAATCATCCCGGCCGGTCCCCCTTCGTCAAACAGGTATTCGCGAACGCCTGATGACATCATGGCGATCGCCGAACCCGGCTGTAAGCGGCGTTCGACAAAGCTGGGGTTTACGTCAGTTCGAGCGCCTAACAGAAATGACATATCCCATAGCTCTTCGCAACTCTCGGGCGTAATTAGCAACCCGCAAGTTTCACCGGCGTTCGCAATTTCGATCAGCCCCGTTTCGGGGTGAATCACGCCGTACGAGAGGGAGGCGAATCGATCGCCGGCCGAAGTCGACCAGAAGGTGTGATTGACTCGATTGAGCAATGCCCGCGCGTCAGGGGCGTATCGGCCGTGCGATTTGACGGCAGTCGCTAATTGCCCGGCCATCATGGCCGCTTCGATCTGGCGCCCGTCCGCGTCGCCGACTGTTATTGCGAGCGCGCCGTCGTCTAGCATCGACCAGTCATGAAAATCGCCGCCAGCTTGATCAGCTTGTTGCGTCCATCCGGCTAAGTCCCACCCTTCGAGCAACGGTTTGACGTGCGGCAGCTGATGATCTTGCTGCGCGGCGACGGCCGAAAGTTGCTGCGTCAGTTGATGCGAGTCGCATTTTTCTTTTAGCAATACGTCGAGCGTCAGCTCCGAAGCGATTCGCCCGGCGATGATCTCTAAGGTTTGCGTTTCTTCAGAGGTGAAGTCGCGGTATTCTTCCGAAAAAATCCAGAGCGTGCCAATCGGAGTCGAGTCGGTCGAAATCGGAATGCAGCAAGCCGAAGGATAATTTTCAGGACAGCGCCAGTGCGGCAGCATCGCCGTGTCTTCCAATACGACGGCGTTGCCAGAGAGCGCTTCCAGGTCGGCGATCGCCGCGCCCAAGGGACGAGCCGGCTCAAGGAATCGTTCTGGCGGCAAGTTCAATGCGGCGCGAAGCTTGAGTTCGCTGGTCGCGTCATCCAGCATATAGATCGCGGCGGCGGACGCATGTACGTTTTCGATCGCACCGCGCAACACGTTTTGCAGGCGTGGGGCGATATGGCTCTGTTCTTCGACGGCGGAAACCGGAATTTGAGCGGCAAGCTCCGCTTCGCGATTCGCTAGGCCGGTTCTTAAACGTTGCACTTCCGACATCATTTGAGCCATGGCGCCGGCGATCTGCGCGACTTCGCGTGGGGGCGAAAAGTCGCAATCATCGAGCACGGGCTTGACCATTAAACGACCTGTGGTGCGGCCGTCGAGGTCAACGACGGCGAAGCCTTTGCCGGCGGCGCCTTCGCGGTATTCAAGTTGGCAGCCAAACGCTTCGACAAGCGCTTCGCTGGCCGACTTGAGACCCGGAAAAGGCGCTTGATCGGCGGCCGAGCGTCGAGCCGGTTCGTGACGGTGAATGCGGGGATAGCTAGGAATGGGCCGAGCCATAGTTGCACGCCATTTGGAATCTGCATCTTTCCATTTCGCCTCGTCCGTGGCGATGAAAGCTCCCCGGGTCGATCCATAACGCCTGAAAGCTTGCGCCGACATCCATCGTCGAACAGATAGGGAATCGGCGTCACAGCTAGCACGCATTAGCTGCTTTTCCTAATTTCACACATGCGCTGGCAGTTGGCGCCGATTAGGTCGAATATTTGTAATGAAAACCGGCGAATTCGTCATTTTCCGAATCTTGAAAGGACCAAACGTGTCGCTTCGCTAGTGGACAAAAAGACAGTGGTTGGTTCAGAGTTGGAATCAATAAGGGATTCAAGATGAAATGGCATTACACCAACGGTCGACGGATAGATGCGATTTTCGCCAGCGAAGCGTTACTGCCGGCCGCGTCCGGCAGCGCGAATCGGATGGGCCCGGCCGTTTGGCTCTCGGCTAACGCGCAGTGGGAGGCGACCGCCAATCGGGCGGTGCGCCGCACCGATGGTACGATCATGCGGTGCGATCGGGAGCGAACCGATATATTTTGCGACGGCCTCTTTCGGTTTGAGATCAATCCGGCACATCGCTTGATCGCGTGGCGCGAGTTTGCGGAAATGCGTCGGATCGAGCGTAGCGACCTGTTAAGAATCGAAGCGCTTGCACGACGATTGGGGAGCGAGCCGAATTTGTGGTATGCGTCGTTGCAACCAATTGGCAGTGATCAATGGTCGACCGTCGAGCGTTGGAATCGCCATTTTTGGGAGCCGGTCGAGACGGTTTGCGCCGCTGCGGCATGGCCGTCTTTCGATTCCAGGCGCGCCGGTTAGGCGTTTTCTTTCAATGCGGCGACAATATCGAGAATCGCTTTTTTACCGTCGGCGAAGAGCATCAGCGCGTTGTCCGCGGCAAACAGAGGATTGGGGATGCCGGCGAAACCGGGGCTCAAGCTCCGTTTGATCACGATGACCGTTCGCGCTTTGTCGACGTTGATGATCGGCATGCCGGCGATGGGGCTGTTGGGATCGGTGTTGGCGACCGGATTGACGACGTCGTTGGCGCCCAGCACGATTGCGACGTCGGCTTGTCCCATGGTGGGATTAATGTCATCCATCTCGCGCAGTTTGTCGTAGGGAATGTCGGCTTCGGCAAGCAGCACGTTCATGTGGCCAGGCATGCGACCGGCGACAGGGTGAATCGCATATTCGACATTGATCCCCATTTCTTCCAAGATGGTCGCCATGTCGCGAACTGCATGTTGCGCTTGTGCGACCGCCAAACCGTAGCCGGGCACGACGACGACGTTTTGCGCCGCATCAAGGATCATCGCCACATCATCGGCCGAGGTCGAGCGGACGTTCGCGTAGACTTCGTCAGCCGCTGGGCCGGTCGCGGCCGCGGCAGACTGCATGCCTCCGAAAACGACGTTCGCCAGGGAACGGTTCATTGCCTTACACATGATCTGCGTCAAAATGATGCCGGACGCTCCGACAAGCGAGCCGGAAATGATCAGCACGTTATTGTTGATCACAAAACCGGTCGCCGCAGCGGCCAGCCCTGAATAAGAGTTGAGCAGCGCAATCACGACGGGCATGTCGGCGCCGCCGATCGGCACGACCAGCATGACCCCCAGAAAGGAAGCCAGGATGACGATCAGCAAGTAAGGAACGATCGCATAGCCGGAGCCGGTCATAAAGATGATCAGCAGTAACAAGACGGCCGCCATGATGATATTGAGGATCGTTCCTGAGGGAATTTCGATCGGTTTTTTGAAGATCGCCAGCTCTTGCAATTTGCCGTAGGCGACCAGCGATCCCCAAAACGTGACCGAGCCGATTAGGCCTGAGAGTGCGCCGGCGAATAAGACGTCGGCCGTCTCGTGCTGGAGACGCAGCAGTTCGGAGCCGGCGACGAACACGGTCGCCGCTCCGCCGAAGCCGTTAAACAACGCGACTAATTGCGGCATTTCGGTCATTTGGATTTTGACCGCCAGGATGACGCCGATCACGCTGCCGATGATCAGTCCGATTCCGATGTAAACGCCGATTCCGGTGTTTAACAGGGTCAAAGCGACCGCCAGCAACATGGCGCCGGCGCTAATCAAGTTTCCCTTGACCGCCGTACGCGGGTGGGACATGAACTTGAGCCCGAAGATGAATAAGATCGCCGAAACGACGTAAGCCAAATTAATCAAGGCGTCGTACACTTGTGATTCCTTCGTTGGGGCCGACTTGCGTTATCGTTTCGGTTTGAACATCTCAAGCATGCGATGCGTCACGAGGTAGCCCCCCACGACGTTGATCGTCGCCAGAATCACGGCGATCAGACCAATCAGTGCGGCTACGGGCGCGTTGCCGGCACTGGCGGCGATTAACGCGCCAACCAGCGAAATGCCGCTGATCGCGTTCGATCCTGACATCAATGGCGTATGCAGGGTCGGCGGTACTTTGGTGATCAGCTCAAAGCCGATAAAGATCGCCAGCACAAAGATGGTGAGACTGCCGACCAGGGCGTGATAACGCGTATATTGGAACTGTTCGGCGACGGTTTCGGCTTCCGGCGTAGTCGTTTCCTTTTTTGGGGATTCGGGCCGTTCGGCGGTTGTTGCTTGATCCGGCTTCTCGGTTGGGGCCGGTTTTTCCGTTGAGGCGGAACCATCGGCGGTCGGTTTCGCCGCCTCTTGGGGCGGTTTTTCTTCTTGCGCCGTCGCTGACGCTGCGCCGCTCGTGATTAGCAGCAAGAGCAAGAGCCATCTCATGTCGCGTTTCCTTCAGAAGAAGAGGCCGGATCATCGTCGAGCGGGATTTTTTCGTTTTCGTCTGACGCTGCCGGGGGATTGAGTTCCGGCAGACCAAGCATCTCGCGAATTCGGCTATGGACGACTTCGCCGTCACGCGCGACTAAGGTGCCTGAGACGATTTCGTCGTTCAGGTCGATCTTCAACTCTTTCTCTTTCACCATGTTCAATAAGAATTTGGTGATGTTGCTAGAGAACATTTGACTTGCATGTTGCGGAATTTCGGACGGCAAATTGGTCGGACCCAAGATTAAGACGCCGTTCCGCTCGACCCGCGAGTCAGGCTCGCTCGGTTCGACGTTTCCGCCGCGTTCGGCGGCAAGGTCGATCAAGACCGAACCGGGGCGCATGCCGTCGACGGCCGCGCTGGTGACGAGCAGCGGCGATTTTTTGCCAGGAATGGCGGCCGTCGTGATGACCACATCGCATTCGCGAACGGTCTCGGCCATAAACTCGCGTTGTTTTTGGTAGAAGTCTTCGCCCAGATCTTTGGCGTAACCTCCTTTGTCTTGCGACTGGCTTGACTCAAGCTGAAAGTCGACCGCTTTGCCGCCCAAACTCTCGATTTGTTCTTGCGCCTCTTTTCGAACGTCATAGCCGAGAACCACGGCGCCCAGGCGTTTGGCCGTGGCGACCGCTTGCAACCCGGCGACGCCGGCGCCGATAACGAAAACTTTTGCCGGAGAGAGCGTACCGGCCGCGGTCATCAGCAAGGGATAGATTTTCGGTAATTCGATTGCGGCGGTTATCGCCGCGCGGTACCCGGCGATGGTCGCCTGAGAGGACAAGATATCCATACTTTGCGCTCTGGTAATGCGTGGAATCATCTCCAGGGCGAATTGCGTCGCTTGCTTGCCTGCTAGCTCTTTTATCGCCTCCGGATTACCGAGCGGATCGCAGCCGCCGATCAAAATGTGATGCGGCTGAATCAGGTCAAGGTCGCCGCGGCCCGCCTCTGGATTGGCGCCAAGCGAACGGACCTGAAAAATAATTTCGGCCTGGGCGAAGGCTTCGGCGCGGGAAGCGACAATTTTGGCGCCGGCCGACTCGTACTCGGCGTCGGGGAAGCCGGCTTCTTCGCCGGCGCTCGTTTCAACGACGATTTCAGCGCCCGCTTTTTGCAGCGAAGCGATAGACGCGGGAATGAGGGCGACCCGTTTTTCGCCTGGAAAATTTTCGCGTACGACGGCTATTTTCATGTTTTTTCCCTAGGTCATGAGGCGCGGCTCCTGGGAGATTTCCGAAGCGAGCGGGTATGATCGGCCGCGCCACACAACTCGAATCGTGGAGAATTCTTACACAGTCGCCGGCTTCTGTGAACCCTTTTTTCGCCGTAAGTCGCTTAGAGCGAGGATTTTCGCGATTCTTTAAATCGACACGTCCAGCACTTGCGGAGTCGGTGGGAGAGCGGTAATATACGTGTTTCCCCTGACCCAGCTGGGCCCATCTAGTGCGTGCCTAAGCAGTCTCTGGGCGATAAAGAAGAAATCGAGTCTGGATACCGAAAAGCCAGGACTTACTGAAAAGCCAAGACATACTGAGAGCCAGGATATTATGTCGACTACAACTTTCATGGCGAAGACCGGTCAAGTCGAACAGCGTTGGTGGCTGGTCGATGCGGAAGATCAGGTCGTCGGTCGCTTGGCGAGCGATTTGGCCATGATTTTGATGGGGAAGCATCGCCCCACCTACACTCCTCACGTCGATACTGGCGATTATGTCGTCGTCGTGAATGCCGAAAAAGTGAAGTTCACCGGCAATAAGTGGGAAAAGAAAGAATACAACTGGTACACCGGCTATCCCGGGTTGCGTACCGAGACGGCCGGCAAGCGTCTAGAGCGTCATCCTGACTGGATCTTGCGGGAAGCGGTTCGCCGAATGCTTCCGAAAAACAAGCTGGCGACCAAGATGCTCGACAAGCTGAAGATTTTCGTCGGTCCCGAGCATAATCATCAAGCCCAACAGCCGCAGCCTCTTTCCGGCTTGGCTCAAGTGAAACAAAAGAAACGCAAGTAAGCGATACGAAGGAATATCAGTATGTCGACCGACGAATCTACTGTCGAATCGCCTGCGGAAGGCGCGGACGTTGTCGAAACTGCACCCGCTCCGGTTAAAAAAGTCCAACCGGTAGACGGCGTCATTCTTGGTACCGGCCGGCGTAAATCGAGCATTGCTCGGGTTCGGATCAAAAACGGCGACGGCGCCATCACAATCAACGGACGTTCTTTGGAAGATTTCTTCCCCAACATCCAAGATCAAGCCGCTTTCATGGGGCCGTTGCACGATACCGGATATACCGGCAAGGTTGACGTACGAATCTTGGTCAACGGCGGCGGAACGACCGGTCAAGCGGGCGCTTGCCGCATGGGCATTGGCCGTGCTTTGGCTCAGCTTGACGAATCGGTTTTTCCGGTGTTGCGCGAGAATGGTCATTTGACTCGAGATTCTCGCATGAAAGAACGCAAAAAGTACGGTCTACGCGGCGCCCGTCGCGGAACGCAGTTCTCGAAGCGTTAATCGCGACTGCCGTCATCCTGCGAAATGTCCAAAAAGCTCGCTTCTATTGGCGAGCTTTTTTGCTGCGCTATCAGGTTGTGCGGCCGTGCTGGCTTAGGTCAAAATCGACGCGATCGGTTTGCCTTCGCTGATCGCCATGGGGCGGCCGATCGGCGTATCGTATTGATGACGACTGTCGATGCCTAATGCCTGGTAGATGGTCGCGTGAATGTCGGCGATGCCGATCGAGCCGGCGGTCTCCGGCGTTACCTTGCTTCCTTCCGGGTCGGTTTGGCCAAGGCAAATGCCGCCGCGAATACCGCCGCCGGCGAGCGCAACGCTAAAGCCGTGCGGCCAGTGGTCGCGGCCTCCGGCAGGGTTAATCTTCGGGGTGCGACCAAACTCGCCGCCGCATAAGACGACAGTGCTCTGCAGCAGGTCGCGGTCTTCAAGCAACCGCACCAAAGCTGAAAAGGCAGGATCAAGTTCGGCGATTCTCCCGCTTTGCAGCTCATGGTTATTGATGTGCGTATCCCAACCGCTCAAGGTAATTTCGACGCACCGAACGCCGGTTTCGATCAATTGGGCCGCACATAAGCAACCGCGCCCAAAAGGCGTGTCGCCAAACTCATCTCTCAGCTTCTGCGGGGTCGACTCGATATTGAACGCTTTGATCTGATCCGAGTCCATCATGGCGATCGCTTTGTC
>JBITAD010000502.1:0-8634 GCA_044439945.1 Blastopirellula sp. JB062 | reverse complement strand
CTCGTTCGTCCCCGGAACAAGCTGATTTGTCTGACCGGCGTCAGCGGCAGCGGAAAAAGTTCGCTGGCGTTTGACACCGTCTATGCCGAAGGTCAGCGCCGCTACGTCGAAAGCCTTTCTAGCTATGCGCGGCAGTTCATGGGGCAAATGCCCAAGCCCGAGGTCGATTTTATCGGCGGGCTGACCCCTTCGATTTCGATCTCGCAAAAGACGACTGGCAACAATCCGCGCAGCACCGTCGGCACGATCACCGAGATCAACGACTTTTTGCGGATTCTGTTCGCTCGAATCGGTACGGGGCATTGCACCGAGTGCGGCCAGGCGCTGACCGCACAAACCCGCGAACAAATCCTTGAGCATATCCTCGCCCTCGAAGAAGAGTCGCAGGTCGTCATTTTGGCGCCTTTGATCCGCAATCAGAAAGGCGAGCATCGCGATCTGTTTATCGACTTGCTGAAGCAAGGTTTCGTCCGCGCTCGCGTCGACGGTCAGATCATCAACTTGACCGACGATCTGATGCTCGACCGCCAGTTGCGGCACAATATCGAACTGGTCGTCGATCGGCTGACGATCAAGCCGAGCGTCCGCGGTCGATTGGCCGAAGCGGTCGAACTGGCGATGAAGATGGGCGACGGCAGCTTGATCGTCGCACCGCGAGTTGAAGAAGAAGCCGAGGGCGAACCGCCTGCCGCGCCTGTCAAAAAGACGCGCAAACGCAAACGCAAAAAGAACGAAGTCGCCGGCGACATGATGTTTTCGGTCGACTATGCCTGCGTCGATTGCGGAGTCTCGTTCGATCCGCCCACCCCGCAACTGTTCAGCTTCAACAGCCCGCAGGGGATGTGCCCCGTTTGCGACGGACTGGGGCAAATCTATACGTTTGACCCCGAACTGCTTGTGCCCGACGTGACGCTCAGCTTTAAAAAGGGAGCGATCGAGATCTTGGGCAAGTGGTCGGATTTGGGCCGCTGGAAAAGGCACATCTACAAAGGGGTCGCCGAGACGATGGAGCGAAAGCTGCATCTCGACGCCGGCTCGTTTCTCGAAACGCCGTGGCGCGACATGGACGAGAACGTCCGCAACATCTTGCTGCACGGGGCGGGCGACGAGCATATCACGTTCACTTGGCGCGCCGGTTCGGCCCCGCAAAAGTATGGCGGCACGTATGACGGGATCGTTTCCGAACTGCTCGAAAAATATCGGAACAGCAATTCCAAGCCTCAACTGCGTCAGCTCGAAAAATATATGTCGACCGTCGGCTGCCCCGAATGCGGCGGACAACGATTGAACGCCCAAGCGCGGCACGTCAAGATCAGCACGACCAGCAACGCCTTTCTCGATAAGCCGTCGCTGTCGCTGCCCGAAATTTCGGATCTGGCGATTCAAGACGCGACCGAGTTTTTCGCGCATCTCGATCTCGATTCGATGTCGCAAAAAATTGGCGCCGAAGCGATCAAAGAAGTTCGCGGACGGCTCGGTTTTCTCGAAAACGTCGGGCTCGAATATCTTACGCTCAGCCGCACGGCGCCGACATTGTCGGGCGGCGAATCGCAGCGTATCCGTTTGGCGGGTCAAATCGGTTGCGGTCTGGTCGGCGTTACCTACATTTTGGACGAGCCTTCGATCGGCTTGCACCCCCGCGACAACGACCGACTGTTGGCGACGCTCAATGATCTGCGCGACCTGGGCAACACGGTGCTGGTGGTCGAACATGACGAAGATACGATGCGCGTCGCCGATCATGTGATCGACTTCGGCCCGGGGGCCGGCGTGCGCGGCGGATACGTCGTCGCCCAAGGCTTGGCCGAAGAGATCGCCGCGAATCCGAAAAGCGTCACCGGACAATTTTTGGCCGGCTCCGAAAAGATCGACGTGCCCCAGACGCGTCGCAGCATGGGCGAAAAGAAGCTGACGATCGTCGGCGCCGCCGAAAACAATTTGAAAAACGTCAACGTCGAGATCCCGTTGGGCGGCTTCGTCTGCGTGACCGGGGTCAGCGGCAGCGGCAAAAGCAGCGTCGTCAACGATATCTTGGTCGAAGCGCTGCGCCGCGATTTGAATCACGGCTTGGGCGAGCCGGGCGCCCATGAGCGAATTGACGGTCTCGAACATCTCGACAAGATGATTGCGATTGATCAATCGCCGATCGGTCGTACCCCGCGGAGCAATCCGGCCACTTACATCAAAGTGTTCGACGATATCCGCAACTTGTTCGCCCAATTGCCTGAATCGCGCCGGCGCGGCTACAAGCCGGGGCGTTTCAGCTTTAACGTCGACGGCGGACGTTGTTCGGCGTGCGAAGGGAACGGCGCCAACAAGCTGGAAATGGATTTTCTGGCCGACATCTGGGTGACTTGCCCGGTTTGCGAGGGGCATCGCTTCAATCGCGAAACGCTCGAAGTCCGCTTTAAAGAGGCGTCGATCGCCGACGTCTTGGAAATGGACGTGCAGGAAGCGCTGAAGCTGTTTGAGAATGTGCCGACCATCGCGCACAAACTGCAAACCTTGCACGACGTCGGGCTCGATTACATCAAACTGGGCCAACCCTCGCCGACGCTCTCGGGCGGCGAAGCGCAACGAATCAAGCTGGCCAAAGAACTGGTCAAACGCAGTACCGGCAAAACCCTGTATTTGCTGGACGAACCGACGACCGGTTTGCATTTCGCCGACGTCAAAATGTTGCTCAAAGTGTTGCACGCCTTCGCCGAGGCAGGCAATACGGTGCTGGTCGTCGAACACAATTTGGACGTCATCAAAACGGCCGATTGGCTGATCGACATGGGGCCTGAAGGAGGTTCGGCCGGCGGAACCGTCGTCGCCAGCGGACCGCCCGAGGCGGTGGCCGAAGTCGCCGCTTCGCACACCGGACAAGCGCTGAAAGCGGTGTTGGCGGGCAAGCAAAGCCGGGCGGTGACCGAGATCAAGCGAGCCGCTAAAGCGGCGCAGCAAAAACGAGATCAGAAAGCGGCCAAGTCGATCGAAGTCCGCGGCGCTAAGATGCACAACTTGAAAAACGTCGACGCCCGCATCGATCGCGAAAAGATGACCGTCTTTAGCGGCCCTAGCGGCAGCGGCAAAAGTTCGTTGGCGATGGATACCATCTACGCCGAAGGGCAGCGCCGCTATGTCGAAAGCCTGAGCGCCTACGCGCGGCAATTTGTCGGGCAGATGCAGAAACCGCGGGTCGATCATATCGAAGGACTCTCGCCGGCGATCGCGATCGAACAAAAAAATCTCGGCAACTCGCCTCGCTCGACGGTCGGCACGGTCACCGAGATCTACGACTATCTGCGCGTGATGATGCCGCGACTCGGCACGCCCTATTGCCCCGATTGCGAAATACCGATCAGCACGCAAACCTCGTCGATGATCACCGACAAGATCTTGACCGAGCCGGAAGGAACCAAGCTGTTTCTGATGGCGCCGATCACGCTGGACGTCGGTCAGCAATACGCCGAGTTGTGGGAAGATCTGAAAGCGACCGGCTATCAGCGGATTCGAGTCGACGGAGTCGTGCATACGCTCGACAAGCCGCCGAAGGTCGATCGCCGTCGACACCATGACGTCGAAGTGGTGGTTGACCGGATCTCGGTCAGAGAAGAATCGCGCACTCGTATCGCTGACAGCGTCGAAAACGGTCTGAGCTTGGGCGCCGGCTTCTTGCATGTCGCCTATGTCGACGAAAAGCTGCCGGAACATCGCTGGCGCGTGAAACGTCATAGTCAAAAGCTTTCGTGCGGAAGTTGCGATCGCAGTTTCGATCAACTGTCGCCCCACAATTTTTCGTTTAACAGTCAATTGGGCTGGTGCCCCGATTGCGAAGGGTTGGGAACGCAGACGGGCGCCGATCCGACCGCCCTGCTTAGCGACCCGAAGCTGACGCTGCGCGACGGCGCGTTGAAATTGTGGCCCGGCGTGCAGCACGAGATTTCGATCTTAATGCTCGAAGCGCTCTCGGTCGGCGCCGGAGTTCCGCTCGACACGCCGTTCGAGCGGCTCAGCAGTCGGCATCGACGCGTGTTGTTGCACGGCACAGGCGATCAATGGTTTGACGTGCGTCGCGGCGACGATGAAGGCGAACGGCCGATTTTCCGCTTTCAATTTAAAGGCCTTTATCCGGCGCTCGAAGACGCGTCACGGCTTTCGCAAGCCTTCCGCATGCAGTTGGAAAGCCTGGTCGCCGAGGTCGAATGCACGACCTGTTGCGGTAGCCGCTTGCGCGACGACGCGTCGGCGGTGCGTTTCCGCGATCAAACGACGCTCGATATTTGCAGCATGCCGATGGGCGCGTTGCTCGACTTCATTAAAGGGTGGAAGCTGAAAAAGCGAGAGACGAAAATCGCCGGCGAAATCGTCCGCGAATTGGAAAATCGCGTTCAGTTTCTCTGCGACGTCGGTCTCGATTATTTGACGCTACGACGCACTGCGCCGACCTTGTCGGCCGGCGAAGCGCAACGAATTCGGTTGGCCAGTCAGCTCGGCAGCGGACTTTGCGGAGTGTTGTACGTGTTGGACGAACCGACGATCGGGCTTCATCCTCGCGACAATCGACGGTTGCTCGCCGCGCTGCATCGACTGCGCGATCTGGGCAATACCTTGATTGTGGTCGAGCACGATCACGAGGTGATCGCCGGCAGCGACAAGCTGGTCGACTTCGGCCCCCAAGCGGGCGTCAACGGCGGCACGATCGTCTCGACCGGCACGCCCAAACAAGTCAGCAAAGCGAAGGATTCGATCACCGGTCCTTATCTAAGCGGCAAAAAGGCGATACCCGTGCCGTCGAATCGGCGGATGCCTTCGATTCGCAAACTTGCGGCCCAAGGCGAACCGTTCGAGTACTCGTCGCCCAGCGGCGATTGGCTGGAAGTGGTCGGCGCGCGGCATAACAACTTGCGCAACATCTCGGTCCGTTTTCCATTGGGTTCGTTGATTGCGATCGCCGGCCCTAGCGGCAGCGGAAAAAGCAGCTTGATGCAAGAGGTGTTGTACAACGCGCTGGCGCGCACGTTGCATCGCGCTTCGACCACGCCGGGGGCGCATGACGCGATTCGCGGAATTGAAGCGATCAATAAAGTGATTCGGGTCGATCAGCAGCCGTTGGGCAATTCGCCCAGCTCGAACGCGGCGACCTATACCGGCGTGTTCGACGTCATCCGCGATCTTTTCTCGCAACTTCCCGAGGCGAAACTGCGGGGCTACACCCCGCGACGGTTCAGTTTTAACGTCGAGGGAGGTCGCTGCGACGCGTGCGAAGGAATGGGCCAAAAATGCATCGAGATGCACTTTTTGCCCGACGTCTGGGTCCCGTGCGAAACATGCGACGGACATCGTTATAACGAAGTGACGCTCGCGGTTCGTTATCACGGCAAATCGATCGCCGACGTCTTGGAGATGCCCATCGGTCAGGCGGTCGTGCTGTTCGAGAACATTCCCAAAATCCGTCGCATCTTGCAGACCTTGTGCGACGTCGGGCTCGACTACGTCACGCTGGGGCAACCGGCGCCGACCTTGTCGGGCGGCGAAGCGCAGCGCGTTAAATTGGCGGCCGAACTGGCCCGCCCCGATACCGGCAAAACCCTTTATCTGCTTGATGAGCCGACGACCGGGCTGCACTTTGAAGACTTGCGAAAATTGCTTGACGTCTTCCACCGGTTGGTCGACTTGGGCAATACGGTCGTGGTAATCGAACATAATCTGGACGTAATGAAACAGGCCGACTGGATCATCGAAATCGGTCCGGAAGCGGGCGCCGAAGGGGGCAGCCTGGTCATGACCGGCACCCCGGAAGACGTGGTCGATTACAGTCAGGCTTTTGAAAAAGGGGATGAGCCGCATCGCTCGCACACCGGCGAAGCGCTGGCCCCGTTTCTCGCCGCCGGCCCTTACGAAGAACGACGACGCTTCGACTTTTCGGCCGTCGAAGAAGAACGCGAAGGCGACATGGAAATTGCCGACGTCGGTCGCGCCACCAAGATGCCTTGGGAGATCGACGGGCGTCGCTGGCACACCAAAGATCGGGTCGGTCGCACCGGCGAGCCTTGTAACTGGGACGGCAAGATCTTGTCGGCCGTCGTCGATCGAATCGTCGATTTGGGCGAGTTCAGCGAGATCAACTGGAACTCGCGCAGCGTGGTCGAAATCTCCGGCTTGAAGAAGAGCGACGGGTGGTTCTTTCACGCGATTACCGGCGAAACGTGGCTGCTGAAAATGAAGTTTCGGGTTCATAAAGGAACGTTCGATCGGATGGAATTGCCGAGCCGATTGGCGCTGCCGACTTTGAACGAACTGGAGGATCTGCCGATCTATAGCAACGAGCCGCGCGTCAAAGTTAAAAACTTGCGGGGACCGTTTCAGGAGATCGAGATTCGGGCACATACCTACGATGAAGTGAATCGGCCTGAGTTTTGGGAATTTCTCGAACAAGCGGTCGGCGGATTCGAGAAGTATCTCAGTCTGCTGAATCAAAACGTCGAAGATCATATGCCCTGGAAAAAGCTGGGCGAAAAATGGCATTTGTCGCGGAAAGGTTTTCCGCCGGGCAAAAATGCGCAGTGGGACGCCAACGTCTTGGAAGACTTGTTGGCGCTGTTGACCGAGACGGCCGAAGGCGCCGAGATCTTGTGGAATAACCAGATGATCGTCAACGTCATGGCCGCCGGGGTTAGCGGTTCGTGGGCGAGCGTCACCAGCAAACGCCCCGAAAACGTACGCTTGACCATTCGCGTGCCGCGCGGCGCGGTGGCGCTGGGCCGGATCGCCGGACTCGGGCTCGAGCCGGACATCGACGCCAAAGCGGACGGCGACGTGGTGAAGATTCATTTCCGCACGACCGAAGATCTGGAGAAAGGCGATCTGTCGGCCTTCTTGCAAGAAACCTTGGAAGCGGTCGCCGATTCGAACGGCCAAAAGAAGATGTTTTAAGTTGCGGTTTCATTCAGGCGCCTTGTCGAGTTAATGGGTCTGATTTTCTGCTAGCAGTTGGCAACATGCATTGCGTCAAATCGGCTTTGACGCGTATAACTCGCCCCCTAGCTTTCGCCAAGCCGGCGAGAGTTCTCGTTTTGTAGAGGGAGAGCCGACGAGATGTTGCGAACCACGTTGCTGCTGGCGAGCGGATGCTTGATTGCCGCCGCCGGATGTACGACCGCTCCGCTGACGTTCGGCAAATCGGTCGCCCAAGAATTGGTCGAAGAAAGTTTGACCATCGTACAGCGTCGGGTCGCCGACGAAATACCGGGCGACACGCCGCAAGAGACCGCCGTCGAAGTGCTGAAACGGATGGGCTACGATTGCGAGATCCAACATGCCGAAAAGTTCGTTTATCATAAGCCGCTGTCTGACGGATCTTTGGTTCCGGTCGAACTGTACAAGCGCGATTTCATCAAGTGCAGCTACACGCGTAAACATTATTTCGCGGCGGAAGAGACGACCACGTTCGTCGTCTTGCTAGACAACGGACGAGTCGATCGGGTCCTGATTAGTTGGGAAGCGGACGTCGCCGATATCGCAAAAGCCGAAGCCAAACTTTCGACTCGATAAGCGAGAGCCCGCTTGCCCGCGCCTAGCATCTCTTGGCGCCCCATTTGCAAGGTTCGTTTCCTGGTCGCGGTAGGCGCTTGACGCGCCGCTATCGCACGTAACTCGCCGGGAGAAAATTGCGATGGAACTAGAGAATAAAGTTGCTTGGATCACGGGCGCCGCCTCGGGGATTGGTCGAGCGACCGCGCTGTTGTTCGCACAAAAAGGCGCCAAGACCGCTCTGCTCGATTTAGACGAAGCGGGCCTTACGAGCCTGACCGACGAGATCACGGCGGCCGGCGGGCAGGCATTGCCGCAAGTTGTCGATCTACGCGATCCCCAGCAAATTGAAGCGGCCGCGGCCGAAATCGTCGCCCAGTGGGAAACGATCGACGTCGTGATCGCCAATGGGGGAGTGAACGGAACCTGGGCGCCGATCGAAACTCTCTCGCTAGAAGAATGGAATTTGACGCAAGAGATCAATCTGCGCGGAGCCTTTTTAACGCTCAAATATGCGATTCCTCATTTAAAACGTCGCGGCGGCAGCGTCGTCGTCACTTCAAGCGTCAACGGCACGCGCATCTTCAGTAATGCGGGCGCAACCGCTTATTCGTGCAGCAAAGCGGCCCAGGTCGCGCTCGCCAAAATGGCGGCGTTAGAACTGGCCGAACATCGCATTCGGGTCAATGTAATTTGTCCCGGCGCGATCGAAACCGATATCGACGCTTCAACCCGTACGCGCGATCTTGATGAAATTCGCGAGCCGGTCGAGTATCCGGAAGGATCCATTCCGTTGACCGACGGCAAGCCGGGCACAGCGCTGCAAGTGGCGGATCTGATGTTGTTTCTCGCTTCGGATGCGGCCGGCCATATCAGTGGAACCGAGGTTTGGATCGACGGCGCCGAGTCGTTATTGCAAGGTTAAAGGCGAAATGAACAAGACGAGTCGACGATACGAAACGAATCGCCGACTCGCCGTGCTGAAAGAGCGATACTCCATCTGCGGAAGGCTCTTTCATAGCGATCGACCGATCGCATTATTCGCTGATCGTGGCGGCTTGATTGACGGTGATCGCGATTTGCGTCAGTTTGTCGTCGGCCGCCTCTTCTTCTTCG
>JBITAD010000501.1:0-8649 GCA_044439945.1 Blastopirellula sp. JB062 | reverse complement strand
ATAGCGGGGGTGAATTTTAGCTTTCATGACGGCATCTTCCTGAGTGATTGGTCGCGAGAAGGTACTACCCCTGTCTCGTTCACATTAAATCAATAATCGATCAATCATATCGGCCGGCAAGCGACTGAGCAAGGGGAAGCGGGCAGCTAGATTGGCTACGCGCCGCTCGCCGCGGCTTGCGTTTCCGCTTGCAGACGAAGATGCCGATCAGCGACCCAAGTATCGATAAACAACTGACTTACGTGATAGGCGATCAGCGGCAATATCGCTAACGGCTGCGTCGGATAGAACGCGTTAGCCAACCACAGACCGACCATCAGCGTTTTTTGGCTTCCCGCAATCCCCACCGCGATCTGATCGGCGGGACGCATGCCTAACCATTTCGCCCCCCGATAGCCGAAAGCCAAGGCGGCCACATGCACCCCCACGACCACTGCCAACATCATCGCCAGCATCCCTATCGGCGGAACCGAGTCTTGCAGGGTCCGCAGTTTGAGCCCAGCTCCGATGCAACCGAGAAAGACCATCGCCAATATGCCGAGTTGGGCGGCGACGCTCATCTTGGCACGCTGTGCAGTCGCCCAGCGGCCGATCGGCTTCGGGATTCGGCATAATTGCCCGATCAACATCGGCGCGACGACCAAAATCGCTAACTTACCGACCATCTCGCCAAAATCGAGCGAGACCGAACCGCCGGTCGTCAGCTTTAGCCAGATCGGGGTGACGGCGAAACAAAGCAAGTTGGTCACGATCGTCACCACCAATGCGGCGACGTCGTTGCCTCCTGCTTTGCGAGTCCAGACGGCCGCCGAAGCCAAAGTGCACGGGATGGCGGCGGCGACGTTCACCCCAATTCGCAAATCTCCGGTCAACAATAGCGAACCGCCCCAGGCGATACAGGGGAGCAGGCCGTAATTGATCAACGTGCCGAAAATAGCTGGCGCCGGACGCCGAGCCGCATCGTGCAAGTCGCCGAATTCGAGTGGAAAAGCCATCAAAAACAGCACTAAGACGACGATGCCGTTTTGCAAATATGGAATTGTCGTGACGAATTGCAGCGCTGGAGAAAATCCAAAACCGACGCCAATCGCCGCCGCCAACAAGATTAGGAACCAATAGCGGACGGCGAAACGAATCACAAAGCGTCTCCGGTAGCGAATAAGTACGCCCCATTGTGGGCGGCGATGCGGATCGCAACAAGCTCTCTATCTTCAAGCTACGTCAACAGTTAGAATTGATTTGCTAAGCGTCGCTCACTGGCGCTGCCCCGTGCGATCGTCGCGTTTGGCTGCCCACGATCGCAAGCATGCGGCGGCTGACAATTACTCGTAAATCATTACAGAAAAACATGTTACGCTATAGTACCGCAGGCGAATCGCACGGTAAGACGCTGCTGGCCCTGGTCGATGGATTTCCTGCCGGCGTCGAGATTGATACGGCTGCGATCGATGCGGATCTAAAGCTGCGACAAGGCGGATACGGCCGGGGGGGACGCCAGCGGATCGAGACCGACAAGGTCGAAGTCTTGACCGGCATTTGGAAAGGGGTTTCGCTCGGCAGTCCGATCGCGCTGCAGGTCATCAACAAAGACTACAAGCTAGAACGCCTAGAGGACTTGCCGCGGCCTCGCCCCGGACATGGCGATTTGACCGGCGCGATCAAATTTCTGGGCCCGGTTCGCGGCATTCTCGAGAGAGCCAGCGCTCGCGAAACGGCGGTCCGAGTCGCCGCCGGCGGATTGGCCAAATTGCTGCTTAAGCAATTTGGCATCACCGCGTTCGGCTATGTCGCCGAGCTGGGAGGCATCGAAATCTCTCCACAAGCTGGCGACCTAGAGGGATTGCGCAAACTGCGCAGCGATAGTATCGTTTACTCGCTGAACCCCGATCAAGACGCGGAGATCAAACAGTTGATCGACGCGACCGGCAAAAGCGGCGACACGCTAGGCGGCATTGTCGAAGTTCGGGTCGACGGAGTACCATTCGGCCTCGGCACGCATACGCAGTGGGACCGAAAACTAGATGGGCGACTGGCTCAAGCGGTGATGGCCGTCCAAGCGATTAAAGGAGTCGAGATAGGGCTTGGCTTTGAAGCGGCGCGGCGACCTGGCTCGCAAGTGCATGATCCGATTCACTTTGACCCTGAACAACGCGACCAACCTCACCTTGGCTTCGTACGACCGACCAACAATGCAGGCGGCTTGGAAGCGGGCATGACCAACGGGCAACCGCTAATTATTCGCGCCGCTAAAAAACCGATTAGCACGCTGGCCAAGCCGCTCGATTCGATCAATTTAGACACGAAAGAAAAACAGGGCGCTTCGTACGAACGTAGCGACGTTTGCGCCTTGTCGGCTGCGGCAATTATCGTCGAGAACGTCGTCGCCTTTGAAATTGCGACGGCGCTGGTCGACAAGTTCGGCGGCGATAGCCTGCAAGAGATGAAAGCGCGGCACGATCTGTTCCTTCAGATGGCCCGCCAACGATAACTTCGTATTCCCAATTTACTCGCGCGCGATACGAACAAGGAAGTTCTGTTGCACGAAGCGACTCACCGATTTCTGTGCCGCATGGCCTTTTTGGCCATCTGCATCTTGCCGACGTTCGCAACGTTCGGCTGGATCGGCTACCGGCGTAGCTCTTGGGCGCACACCGCCATCGAGCGACGCTTGTCGGACGAGCTCGGCCTGAAAGCGACTTTCGCGAAAGCGTACAATCCGCGGCCCGGCAAATACGTGCTGCAAGACTTGCAGTTGCACGTGGTTCATCAGCCTGCCGTTTCGATCCCATTAGTCGAAGCGGAAGAGCAGGGGGGCGTGTGGCGAATCCGGGCCGCTGAATGCGATTTGGCTTGGTCGCATCGCCGCCGACTATGGGAGACGCTTTGCGAACGCTTGGCGATCGCCGGGCAGCAGCCGATCGCCGTCCAAATCGGGACGATTCGGGTCGATCAATCGACTCTGCCGAATCTGACGCAATTCGCCTCTCACTCGAAACTCGACGCCCAAGGGATTCGCCGCTCGGCAGCTCAGTTTTCGCTGGCTGGCGTACAAGCGACGCAACCGATGACAGTCAAGCTGACCGCGCCGCAAAACGAGGCGATGGAAATCGCGTTTGACGGCGGCGACGCCGAGATCTCCGGCCGCATGCTGGCCGCTTTTCTGCCGTCGGCGCAGATGCTAGGAGACGAGGTCCGCTTTGAAAAGCTCTATTTCCACCGGGTCGTCGATCGTCGCGAAACGATCACCTTAAAAGGGATCGCCTGGGACATCTCGCTCGACAACCTGATCAACGAACGATTCGAACACACGCTGACCGGCAAGGCGAACCTGCATTTGCAAAATGCGACGCTAGTCTCGGGCAAGTTGCAATCGGCCGAGGGTTGGCTAACCGGCGAGTCGGGCACCGTCAGCATGTCGCTAGTGCAAGACGCTTCGTATCACCTGGGCGTTCGCCCTTTGTCGGAACTCACGACCGATCGAACGTTTTTAATAGGCTTCGCCGAACTCGGAATTCAGTTTCGACTGAACGCCGGCATGCTCGCTTTACATGGCTGCTGCCAGAAATCGTCGACGCCGGGGGCGATATTGGCCGGCACGCAACGCGCCATCGTCATCGAACCGTCGGTTTCGACGCATATACCGGCCGCCGGCTTGATCGCGGCGCTTGACGCCCACCAGCGAGTTACTGTTCCGGCGACCGCCGAAGCGGCGCAGTTATTGGAATGGCTCGTCGTTCCGGCCGTGGCCGAAGAGCCGATTTCCGACGCAATGCGGCGCTAACGCATTCGAGGCTAGCGCCGCCGGTCTATCGCTTAAGCCAGGCCTTCGCCTTTCGTTTCGCCCGCTGTCGAAGGCGTTTCTTGCGATTGGCTTGAATCGGTCCGACCGATCGCTTCGTCATCGATCAAACGCGAAACGTCGTCGGTCTTGGGCGAACCTGGTTTCATAACGTTGGTCGCTTGAAACCGGATCGCGGCGGCGCCGAGATACGCCAGGTTCATCGCGACGAACCCCAAAACATAGCCTTGGCCTCCTTCGCCGAATCCGTACGAGTGCAATCCGACCGCCTGACCGCCGGAGAACATCGGCAGCAAAAAGTTCACTCCGTACCACGAGAAGACGATCATCGTAAAACCGAGAATCGTGCCGACGATCAACCCGAAGTTATTAAACCAGCCGGCGAAACGGCCATGCAGAATCGCCAGATAAACCAACAACGAAATTAGCGCCCAAACCTCTTTCGGATCCCACCCCCAGAAACGGCCCCACGAAACGTCGGCCCACAAGCCGCCCAGGATCGTACCGGTCGCCAGCAGCAAAACGGCGACCTGAATCGAACGATAGCAATAACCGGCCAAAACCGCACATTGTTCGGGCGGACGATAACCGAGTTGAGCCTGAGCGTCATGCGCGGGCCGGAAACCTTCCGGCGCGCCGACCGGAGCGACCGGCGGACGGTACGAGCCGAACATGTAGAAGAACAGCGCGATCACCCCAAGCGCCCAGGCAAGCATGCCGGCGCCGTAACTGGCGACGATCGTCAACACATGTACGGTCAACCACATATTCGAGCGTAAGACCGGCTGAAGCGGCGAGAAATTCTCGTCTAAGACCGGCGCGAACGAAGCGACGCAGAAAAAGAATGTCGCGGCGCCTGACGCGGCCAGCCCGAAATATGAACGCTCAAGCACGGCCGGCAAATTGGTCGCGATGCTGTTGTTCACCCACCAATCTCGCAAGACGTAGTAGATCGCCAATACGCCGCTGACCAACAAACGGGGCACGAAGTAGACGGTGATCAATAGCGTCAACACTTTGACGATCCAAATCGCGGCGTCTTTGCCGAGATTCGACGAAATCGCAAAAGCGGTCAGCGGATTCAAATCGGTGATAATCGGTCGATTGCCGTCGCTATACAGAGCGAACGCTAACGCCCATACGGCAAATCCCATCAGCGGCAACCGGATGACGGCCGAGACGACGCCCAGCCAATTCCAAGCGGCGGCTGATTGAGTTTCGAGCTGACTCGCTGTCAAAGGAGTCGCTTCCAACGTGCCGGGCACGGCCGAAGCGCGCCAAGCCTCGAGACGTCCTCGATCGAAGATCGGCAACATTAAAAAAGCGGCGCCCAACACGGCGACGACCCACGGCACAAAGACGACGGTCTCGTACATGTTGGTCACCGGCGCCCAGCCGCTAATCAAAATTCGCATGTAAAACGCATACGAAGACCAAACGATCGCAACCAACAGCAGCGCCGTTCCCGCCCAGAACATGAACTTGCGAATCACGCCGAACGACAACGAGTAACAGAACGTCGCGCCCAAGCAAATGATCCAAGCGATACGAAATGGATCGAGCGCGTTATATCGCACCTCGGTTTTGATCCGCGGGCTGTCGACCGGCGGATACGCGGTGTAGCTAAGGATGTGCGGGTCTTGCAAATCGTCAGGCACCAATTGACGGCGGGCGACGTCAGTTTGTTGGCTGATTGCCCGTAGCGCAGTCGCCAATTCGGCCTGCGCCGGTTGAGTCGGTTCGCCGTCGACGTACGCTTGGGTCAGCGTTTGCCAAGCCTGACGGACCGCTTCGAGCTTGTCCTGCGAGTACTCTTTCAGCAGATCGTCCGAACCGTACAAGATGCTGGTCAGCCCCAACCATGGCTGGGCCATATTCTCGGTATCACGATCTTTTTTTAACGCTTCGCCGTTCAGCGCCGGCACGACGTAAAGCGTGCCGGAAAGGCTGCGGTCAAACTTTCTGACCAAGTCCGAGCCTTCGTACAAACCTAACTGCATCTCCAGTCCGAGCCGGTCCAATTCGCTCGTTTTGACCAACATCTCTTGAAACATCGGCTTGATCGTCTCGTACTGCGAGCGACTGAGCGCTTGCTGCGAATTGGCGCGATCGCGTTCGACCTCCAACAGTTCGGTCAGTTCGTGCGCGGCGGCGCGAAACTCGGCGACCAACGGCTCCGCTTCTTCCAAGGTCGGCGGATCGTCCGCTTCGAGCGGTTCCGGATCGTCGTTTTCGAGAAACTCGTGCGCGTCAATCTGGGCGTTCACCAACAACGAGAAAAGCGCGCGATACGAGTTCGACAACCGATTGGCCGCCAACGCCATCGGCGACTCGCCGCCGAGTTGCATCAACATTTGAAACTGCGCTTCTAGCGTCTGATTTTTGACGTTCGGCTCTTGCGACATAATCCGGGCGGCCGCCATCACGCTGTAAAACAGCCGGTCACGTCCGCCGGGCATCGGCAACGCTTCGTTCAGATTGATCGGCAATTGCGGCTCGAACGTTACGTCACGATAAAGTGCGTACTTCGTCAGCACCTCGTTCCAAATTCGTTCTTCCTCGGCCGTCATCTCAAACTTTTCGCCGCTGGTCATCGCGTCTTTGCGGCGCTGATCGACCTCTAGCAAAAATTCGCGCAAGGGAACCGAGTGGGTGATCTCATAAGGCGAAACGAAACGCAACCGCTGGCCGGTCGGTCCCTCGATCGGCAGCCCCAGCGTCTCTCGTACCGATTCGTGCTCGGCGATGATAAACGGAATTCGCTCCCATTTTTTGGGCTGCGCCATCCAGCTTAAAATTAATTCGGAAGGCTGGAACTTGCGTTGCTCTCCTTCCGGCAAGATCGAAAGCGCGTCGCGATACTCGGGCTTCGCCAATTCTTCAGGCGCGTAGTAATCGTTCAAGTTCAACTTCACCGAGGTTTTATCGTGCGAAGTGATCTCTTTGACGACGAGGTTGGCGAACGTATCTAACGGCTTTACGCGGCCGTTATGATAAACGGGCAATTGTCTCCAAACCGTCGCATCGAACTTTTCGGCGGCCGAAGCGACGACCGTCGGCAGCGCGACCAGCGCGAACGAACAGAGGGCCAAGAGAGTACGATAATATTTCATGGCGAGTTCCTAAACCTTGCCGACCATATCGGCTTGTTTTGTCTCGGTCGAACCGGTACGACTAGCGCCGACCGGCGTCTCTTCTCGTTTGCGAGGCTTAAAAAAGTAGGCTCGCATATAAAACATCGTGGCGATCCCCAGAATAACCAACAAACATCCCCAGTACCGCAGCGCCGAACCGGGATCGTAATTGACCGTAAAGACCGATGCGTAAATTTCTTCGTCGTTACGTTCGGTCAACGCAAAGTTGGCGTACTCGGGGCTGCCCGGCTTAAACGGTCCTTGAAAACTTTCTTGGAAGACGTGCAAGTCGCGCTGATACGTCGGATCGCGGAACGAGTCTGGCGCGTTCATCGTAATCCAAACGTTTTCTTTCAACACGGCGTTTTGCGTCCACATTAGCTTGCCGTCGACAAACGCGGCGCCTCGCGGTGCGTTGACCAGCGTCGTCTCGACATCCGCTTCTTTTTGGTCGCCGCCCAAGTCGGTTCGCCGTACGCGGGTCAATATCTCGCGCGGTTTCGAGCGGTCGAAAGTCGGATCGCTCAGATGCTTGCGCGATTGCGGATCGCTCGGGTTCGGTTCGACGTCGGTCCAATAAAGCGAACCGTCGCCAATCGCCAAAGAGTTCGGCATTCCCTTATCGGCCGGCCCGACAAACGGCGCCGAGTCAAGCAGTTTGCCGTCGGCGGTCGCGCCGCGTATCGCATTCTTCGCCTGGTCGGTCCAGTAGACGTTGCCCGACTGCGCATCGACGATCACGTCGGTGGCGCGGCCTTCAGGAATCGCGACCCAATCAGGCGTCAGTTCGGTACCGTCGCGACGCACCCGGCCGATATGACCCGAAGCGTCGTTCGTAAAGTAAATCCAATCTCGCTCGGGGTCGACGGCGATGCCGCTCGGACGACCCGCAAACGTGATCACGCTTCCCGGATCCGAACCGTCTAAGTTAGCGCTACGGATAAAGCCTTCATCGCCGGAACGTCCTTTTCGCCAATCGGTCCAATAGATTTTTCCGCCGCCGACGTCGCACGCCAATTGTTGCGGATTGGCCAAACCAAACGGCACGATCTTTTTGGCCTGGGCCCAATCGGCCTGCTCAAACGCGGCGATCGGCATGCTCCAGATCGCCGCCGGCGAAGCGTCGTCGATCCAATAGAGTCGCTCGCCGCCGCTGGCGATATCGCTGGGCGAGTTACTGTCGACGCTCGGCGGGAACTCGATTCGTCGAGTCGTTTCGCTCGCCGGGTCCCATTGCATGATCCAGCGATCACGAATCCGATCGAGATAACGAACGTCGCTTGAATAATGCGACGGCTGCGCGGTACCGGGGTCGAGTCGACGTTCAAATTTTTCTAAAAAGACCCGAAAACCGATGTCGACCGATTCGATCGGCATCACCAACGCCAGCGACGTATCGCCGACCTGCATCACATGCCGCGTGCTTTCGTCGACATGGCCCGAATTGGGATCGCCGAAATGAGCTTGGATCCAGAACTCGTCCGTCTTTTCTCCCTTCGTTAAACGAACCTTCGCCGCCGGAGAAGGCATTTGCATCTTTGGATCAAACGGATCACGCATCGCGGTCGCCGATGGAACGTCGGCCGAGATAAAGTTCTCGACGTACATTTTCAGTTGCGCGATCGGCATCTTGAACGCGTCGACCGCGTTTCCCTTGTTGCCGTCGATCGGCAGATCTCGCGCGGCGACCACTTCTTTTCGGTTCCAATATCGGTA
>JBITAD010000500.1:0-8673 GCA_044439945.1 Blastopirellula sp. JB062 | reverse complement strand
TATCCCGAAAGCCGAGCTTCGCTGCGGCTGGTTTTCGAGTCTTCGATTGGAGAGTGCGTTACGCCGGAGTATGACTTCTTGAAAGCTTCTCCAGCGGAGTAAACGCGGGCGAAAGAGGCCGCTTCGGCATTGAACGAAGAGCTTCGCATGTCAGGCGATTCGCAAAACGTTAGAAACGAAAAAACGGGAGTCGATCGCAAGGATCGACTCCCGTTTCGTTGATTACGGAGCGTTGGTTAGCAAGGCTTCAAAATGACGCAGCCCAGCGGCGGCACGCTGAGCGAGATTGAGTTCTCGCGGCCGTTCCAACCGATCGGCGCCGAGTCGATTTCGTCGACGTTGATGACGTTGCTGCCGGCGTATCGAGCGTTGTCGCTGTTGAAAATCTCGCGATAGGCGCCAGGGTTGGGGACCCCGATTCGATAGTCGTGATAGACGACCGGCGTAAAGTTGCAAACGGTGATCGTGAAGTCGTTCGGGTCTTTCGCCTTTCGCATGTAAGCGACGACGCTCGCTTCCCAGTTGTCGCAGTCGATCCACTCGAAACCGGCGCCGTCGAAATCGACTTCATACAGCGAGGCTTCGTGCTGATACATCGCATTGAGGTCAGAGATGAGTTGCTGAACGCCCTGGTGCGATTCCCACTCGAGCAATTCCCATTGCAGTTGGCCGTCGGCGTTCCATTCGTTCCATTGGCCGAAATCGCCGCCCATGAACAGCAATTTTTTACCGGGATGGCTCCACATGTAGGAGTAAAGCAATCGCAGGTTGGCGAATCGTTGCCATAGGTCGCCTGGCATCTGATCGAGCAACGAGCCCTTGCCGTGCACCACTTCGTCGTGCGACAGCGGCAACGAGAAGTTTTCGGTGAACGCGTAAATCAGGCTGAACGTCAATTCGCCGTGATGAAACTTGCGATGGATCGGATCTTTTCGCATGTAGCGAAGCGAGTCGTTCATCCAGCCCATGTTCCACTTCAGGCTGAATCCGAGCCCGCCGGTCGTGGTCGGGTGCGAAACGCCGCCCCAGGCGGTCGATTCGTCGGCTATCGTCAGCACGCCCGGGTACTGCAGGTGGGCTTGCTCGTTAAACTCGCGTAAGAACGAGATCGCTTCGATATTTTCGCGACCGCCGTACTCGTTCGGCACCCATTCGTCATGTTTACGGCTGTAATCGAGATACAGCATCGAGGCGACCGCGTCGACGCGGAGCCCGTCGATATGGAACTTGTCGAACCAGAACAACGCGTTGGAGATCAGGAAGTTGCGAACTTCGTTGCGGCCGTAGTTAAAGATCAACGTTCCCCAGTCGGGGTGTTCGCCCTTGCGCGGATCGGCATGTTCGTACAGCGAAGTGCCGTCGAACTGGCGCAGGCCGTGATCATCTTTCGGGAAGTGAGCCGGGACCCAGTCGATCAAAACGCCCAGACCGTGCTGATGGCAATAATCGACGAAGTACATGAAGTCTTCCGGCGATCCGTAGCGGCTGGTCGCGGCGAAATAGCCGACCGCTTGGTATCCCCAGCTACCGGTAAACGGATGCTCGGAGATCGGCATCAGTTCGATATGGGTGTAGTTTTGCTTCAGGCAATAGTCGACCAGTTGATGCGCAAGTTCGCGATAGTTAAACCAACCCGACTCGGAGTCGGCGTTTCGCTTCCAACTGCCAAGATGGACCTCGTAAACCGAGACGGGGCGTTCCAACTGATTTTGCCGGCCGCGATTGTCCATAAACTCTTGATCGTTCCAAGAGTAGCCTGACAAGTCGGCGACGATGTTTGCCGTGCGCGGCGGCACTTCGGCGGCGAACGCGTACGGGTCGCATTTGTCGACGGTGCGGTCTTGTTGTTTAACGCGAAATTTGTATTGCTCGCCCGGTTTTAGGTCGGGAATAAAGATTTCCCAAATGCCGCTCGAGGCGAGCTTGCGCATCGGATTGACGCGTCCGTCCCATTTGTTGAATTGGCCGACGACGGCGACGCTTTTGGCGTTTGGCGCCCACACGGCGAAGTTGACGCCGGTGACTCCGTTGACGGTACGAATTTGCGCGCCGAGCTTCTCGTACGATTTCCAGTGCGATCCTTCGCCCAAGAGATAAAGATCGTACTCGCTAAAGAACGACGGAAAGGCGTAAGGATCTCGCGCTGAATTCATCTGGCCGCTCTGGTCGCTGGTTCGCAATTGATATTGTCCCGATTTCATGACTTCATCCTCTGGACAAATCGCCTCGAACAAACCGCTCGGATGGATCCGTCGCATCGGTAACGCGTTATTATGACCTGGATGGAAAACCCACGCTTGGTCCGATTCGGGCAAATAGGCTCGAACGGCGATCGCCGGCTCGCCCCGGTGGTCAATCTTATGGGGACCGAGAACGCGGAATGGATCTTCAGATCGACATTCGATTAAAGCCCCCATGTTATCTAGTGTAACATTCGTCCGCACGCGCTTCTCCTCGTGATGTTGTGTTCAGTAAGGGGGAGTGATAAATGCTGGGTCAATCGTCAGCTTGCGGCGACTGCCATCTCTTGCGGTTCTAAGCGAATCGTGCGCCTTTGACGCGCAGTGCGATACTGAGCCGGCCCGGTCGGCATTTCGTCGGGGGCCTGCGCTTCGGCGTCGTTCGACTCGAATCGCCAGGGGCGGCAATCGACTCGATGGAATTGCATCGCTTGCGAAATCCGTTGCCATAGGTCGGCGTCGCGAATCGGCGCTAACCGACCGAAACGCTCCCAGCGGAAGCCTGATTCGCGCCAAACCGACAAACCGTATCGAAAGCCGCGACTGACATAGCGCGACGGCGTAAGTAGCGTCACACGCGAGGGTTCGGGTAACGCTTCCAGGCCGCGCACGACCGACAGCAGGGCCAACCGATCGCGGTCGCGCCAAGGTTCTTCGCCCGAGGCGACAAGTCGCTCGGTCTGCCCGACGCACTCTAAGGCGAATCGCCATGTGCCGCCGAAATGGCTCTCGGCTGACTCGCAAAACAGTAAATAAAAGGGGGTTGATTCGTTCATCGCTGCATTTCAAGTCGTGACACGCTGGATTGGAATATCCGCTCCGTCCCCGACATTCTGACGATCGCCCGTCAAATGCTAGCTTTCCGTGCCAGCACGATTTGCTTATCGGCAATTCAAACCTAGACTCCCCAGTTTATCCTTCCCGAAAACTCAACCTTCTTGCCTATATTTCCCGCACTGCTTGCCAGGGGGGACGAAAAGAGACCAAAAAGTCGTCGCCGAGAATGGGCGGCGTGCATGGCAAACGAGGGCGACGATTGCTAGAATTTGCCTGAACTAAGTCTTCAACTATCTTGCCAGGGTCAGCTTTCGATGGAAGTTATCGCGCATATTACTCATCACGAATTTCCCACCGTTTTGGTTTCTCTAGCTAGCGGAATCATGATCGGCACCGTTTTGACATGGGTTGCCATGCGTTTTTTAGGCCGCGGACAATAAGCTGACCTCTCGATTTAATCTTTGGAGAGCCACATGGAGAGCGAGTCGCACTCGCCAGCCCCAGACGTATTCGCATGGCTGCGGAAGCAAATTGCCGAACGACGGCAAATTCGGGCGGAACTTATTCAGCCTGAAAGTTCTTTGAACGAAGATTTGATGCCCGATTCGTTTGAATTGATCGAACTGGCGTCATCCGTCGAACAAGAGTTCGGCGTCCAAATTGATTTTGACGACATTGCCGACGTGGCGACGCTCGGCGAATTTGTCGAACTGATCGAAAGTAAGCGATAATTTCCTACTTACTCGCAATACAGTTGGAAGCATGGCCTCAAAAAAAATCTTGATGTTGGTCGGCGACTTCGTAGAAGATTACGAAGTGATGGTGCCGTTTCAGATGCTGTTGATGGTTGGGCATCAGGTCGATGCGGTCTGCCCAGGCAAAAAGCAGGGAGAAACGGTCGCGACTGCGATCCACGACTTTGAAGGTCACCAGACCTATAGCGAAAAACCAGGGCATAATTTTACGCTGAACGCTGATTTTGATACGGTCGATCCCGCCGCTTATGACGCGCTGGCGATCCCTGGCGGTCGAGCGCCCGAATATTTGCGATTGAATGACCGGGTGCTCGAGATCGTGCGACATTTCGCCGCGCAAGAGAAGCCGATCGCATCGATCTGCCATGGTCCGCAAATTTTAGCCGCGGCCGGCGTGTTGGACGGAAAGTCTTGCTCTTGCTATCCGGCCGTATCGCCCGAGGTAACGCTGAGCGGCGGCGCGTTCGTTGCGGCGAGCGAAGGTTTTGATAACGCCCATGTCGACGGCAATTTGGTCACGGCGCCTGCATGGCCGGCCCATCCGGCTTGGATCCGTGCGTTCCTCGAATTGCTGGGCTCCAAGATCGAGCCGTAAGCCGAGGCCGCTTTAGACCGCATTGCGTAACGGCATTTTGCCGCATGGGGCGCTTGCCAACTGATCTAGGCAATGTTGCCAATTGGCCGGACTGCCTGGGGTGACCCGGCCCAAGACGCGGGCCGCTTTGGCGCCGGTCAGCATGGTGACGTCCGCCGGAAAGCGTTCGAGGAAAGCGAACGCCAGCAGTGCGGCGACCGTCGGGGCGATGATATGCGGGCTCCAGCCCAGATCGTGGGCCGTTTCGACCGTTAATTCGGTCTTTTGCTGAAGCTTGGCGGCGATCTCCGTCAAGCCGAGCGGTTCGCCTAGCAGCACGACTCTTTGCGCCGCCGACGAGTTGGGGAGATCGGCTTGCAGGGTATGCGCGATTCGGTTTTGCCAAAATTGTCGCAGCAACGCCTCTCTTTGGTCCGGGTCGATACGGCCGTCGGCGGCTTCTGCAAAGGGGGCCAAATCAAACGGATCGGGGCGCCAAATCGGCGTTTGATAGAGCGAATCGATTTCATTCCACGCTTTGACGACCGCGGCGAATTTGCTTTTGCCGGCGGCGGCGGGGCGAAGTCGTTCAAGCTGGTCTTGCAGCAAGCGACCGGGCGCGGTGGGCGCCCAAAAGATTCGCGGTATCTCGGCGCCGACTCGTCGCGGCGGAATAAAATAGGCGTCGATCGTTTCGTCAAAAGTAACGGCAAGCGTCGGCCGACCGGCGCTCGACCATTGCGGCGCCGAAAATAAAAGCCATAACGGCAGCGCATCGAGCGGGCCGCCGGTTCCGCCAGCGGCGATGTTGCGTTCGGCGAAGGCGTCGATGACCGTCGCTCCGGTCGCTTCGGCGACCATTTCGGGGGCGCCAATCGTTTCCGGGGTCCAGCTATCGGCGTTTTTACGCCAAGCGGTCGGTCCGGAAAGTCCGACGGCAACCTGACGAGCGTCGAGATCGACTTCGTGCAGCAATCGTTCGACCACGACCGTTTGCAACTCGGCGATCTGGCGCGATAATTCCATGCGCTCGTCGGCGGCAAGCGGTTCGCCTTGCAGGTGCTGGCGCAGCGTCGCGGCGATCGGCTTGGGGATTTCGACATATCCTTCGCTGATCGCTTCGATCTCGGCTTCTAGGCCTCGACCGCGCGTCGCAATGACGACGCCGTCAACGGTCGCCGCGCGCATGCCGACGGCGGCGCCCAGAAACCAGCTTCGTCGCTTAAGAGATATTGTTGCGTCCGATCTCACGGCCGCCCCTTCGCAGAAAGGACTGGATCAGCAATAGGCCGCCAGGGATCGGTTGGTGCGCGACGAACCGATCGCAGAGAATGTTGATGAAGGAGACGCCCCGCGACCGAGTGCGGGCTCGGCCGCGGGACGTTCCGGTTTTCTCGGCCGATGCTTAGGCCGTGACGGCGACCGCATTGCGCGAAACGCCGTATTGAGCGTGGATGCCTTCGATAAATTCTTCGAAGATCCGTTGGTCCAGGGCCGAAGCCGATTCAGCTTCAGGATGGAATTGCGTGCCGATCGCGACCCAGTCGTCGCTCGCCCATTCGACCGCTTCGATCATGCCGTCGGGGCTGCGAGCCGCAACCTGAAAGCCGGGGGCAAGTTCGTCGATCGCCATATGGTGCATGCTGTTAACGCGGACTTCGCCGTCGCCGTAGATGCGATCCATAATGGTACCGGGAACGACGTCCAGGCCATGCCGATGGCCGGCGTCGAGCGGATCTTTATGCGGCAGCGCGGTCGGCACGTCGGCCGGAATATGAAAGAACAAATTGCCGCCCATCGTGATGTTCAACAGTTGCATGCCGACGCCGATGCCGAACACCGGCAGACGGCGACGGACCACGAGCGACATTAATTGACGGTCCAGGTCTTCGCGGCGGGGTTCCATCGGTCGAACCGACGCATGACGCATAAAACCGTCGCGGTGCGGGTCGAGATCTGGACCGCCGATAAAGACGATGCCGTGCAATCGATCGAGAATCGCATCCATATCCGCAGCTTCGGCGACCGGAGGAATTACTACGGGGATGCCGCCAGCAGCGATAATCGAATCGTAGTAACCTGCCCCGACGAACGAAAAGGCGGGACGGTCGTGGGTGGCCGGACGAAAATTGGCGTTCAAGCCGATCAACGGTTTGGATTGCATCTGGGACTTTCCTGTGTGTAGCACTTCATGTGCCGGAAAAATGGTGACCTACCCAAGACGACGGATCAGCTAACGAAAACCGTTGGTCAGATTTCACGCATTCGTACTTCAAACAGTCGAGCGTTAGCGGTCGCGTTGATCTTGTCCAGAGATCACGACTTTGCTACACATGCTGCCCACGAAATTTCAGCGTAGCGGCCGGCATGCCGTAGTCCTTCAGAATGCCGTCCCTGACTGAAATTCGCGGAGATACGAATTTGTTGGTGAAACCCTCTCTTTGGTCTCGTTAACCACAGACCTCCATATCCGTAGTGTCTTGGGCAACGACCAGTCCAAGTCAGCCCAGATTGATAGCAAGACAGTCGCAGAGTTTAAGGATTGCGCGGACTTTAGCAATTGCCGTCATGATTTTGGGGTGTCCGACGAGTGCTTGCACAATATCTTGTGTTGACCTGGTTTCTCGCTGATCGGATCGCGAGCGAAGGCAATACCAATTCTCCACCGCCGGACGGTTGCTCTTTCGTCCCTAAATCTCTACATTGAGTGGGGTTAACGCATTCTCTTCGCCTTACTCGGCCGCTGCATGAATTTTCATAACGTCTGTTTAGAGTCGTTCGGATACGTATTGCCGGCCGAAATCGTGACTTCCGATCAGTTGGAGTCTCGGTTGTCTCCGCTCTACGAGCGGCTACGACTGCCGGCAGGGCGGTTAGAGCTGATGACCGGCATTCGCCAGCGACGATTTTGGTCGCCTGAGACGATGCCGAGCGAAATCAGCATCGCAAGCGGGCGCCATGCGATCGAGGCGGCCGGCATCGATGTCGGCGAGATCGGCGCGTTGGTGCATGGTTCGGTTTGTCGCGATCATTTAGAGCCTGCAACCGCATGTCGCGTGCACCATGAACTTGGTTTGCGGCAAAATTGCGTGATCTATGACGTCTCGAACGCCTGTCTCGGATTGTTGAGCGGCGCATTGCAAATCGCCAACATGATCGAGTTGGGGCAAATTCGAGCAGGGCTGGTCGTCGGGACCGAAAACGGCCGACAATTGGTCGACAACACCATTCGGACGCTAAACGAAGATACGACCCTAACTCGCCGTCAAATCAAGCTGGCGGTCGCGTCGCTGACGATCGGTTCGGCAAGCTGCGCGATGTTGCTGTGCGACCGCGAGCTAAGCCAAACGCAAAATTTGTTGCACGCCGCCGCCGTCCGCGCCCATACCCAGCATCATCGGTTGTGTCATAGCATTGCCGGTTCCGATGAAACCGGAGTCGGCAGTCCGCTGATGCAGACCGATTCCGAGCGGCTGATGGTCGAAGGCATCGAAGTCGGCGGGGCCACGTTTGAAGATTTCTTGCGTCATTCGCGCTGGAATCGCGACGAAATTCAACGCACGTTCAGCCATCAAGTTGGGCTGACGCATCGCCGATTGGTGTTAGAGAAATTAGGGCTGCCGGTCGCAAACGACTTTGCCACCGTCGAGTGGTTGGGCAATACCGGTTCGGCGGCGCTACCGGTCACCATGGCGATTGGCGCCCAAGCTGGCCGGATCGAGCCAGGCGACAACGTCGCCATGTTAGGAATCGGTTCCGGCATCAATTGCGTGATGCTGGGCGTCGACTGGCAAGAGGCGCGAGTTAGCGGAGAAGGGGAGCTGCCGCCCGAAGTGACAAGCGAGTCGCCGTCCATGCTCGACCAAGACGCCGCTACTTGCTCATCGTCCGCTCAATGATGTCGCGATCAAAATAATTGATCGACATGCCGGCGTCGACGACGAGATTTTGCGCTTGAATGCCGCTGCTGCGCGGGCTTAATAAAAAGACCGCCACGTTGGCCGCTTCGTCCGTTTGCAACGCTTGCTTACGCGGTATCGCCTGTTCGGCGAACAGATAGGCGTCGACGTAGCCCGGGATGCCGGCCGAGGCCGAGGTTTTTAGCAGGCTAGGTCCGACGGCGTTAAAACGAACCCGCGAAAACTGGCTGAAACTTTTCGCTAAAAAGGCGAGCGACGAATCGAGCGCCGCTTTGATCGGCGCCATAAAGCCGTAGTTTTCGCTTGCCATGCGGGTGGTCGAAATCGAGATCGTCACGACCGAAGCGTCGGGGGCGAACAGCTCTTTTAGTGCGTTAGATAACGCGGTCAGCGAGAAGCACGAAATG
>JBITAD010000499.1:0-8701 GCA_044439945.1 Blastopirellula sp. JB062 | reverse complement strand
GCTGGCGATGGATCGATACGATCTGTACGGCAAAATGGCGATTCCGAAAAATCATAGCTCCGAGTTCGACGTGCCGGAGCTTTATCGCCTGGCCGCATCGGAACGGGGCATCTTCGTCAACAGCGCATTTATCGAGTTGTTCGGTCTCACCTCGATCGAATCGTCGGCCGCCGGCCTGCCGTTCGTTGCGACCCAAAATGGAGGCCCGCAAGATATCGCCGAGAATTGTAAGAGCGGCATCGCGGTCGACGTGACCGATTCGCAAGCGATGACCGACGCGATGCTGACCTTGTTGACCGACCATGAAAAGTGGGACGAATGCTCCTCGAACGGCGTCAATCTGGTTCGCAAGCTTTACTCGTGGGAAGCGCACTGCCAAAGCTACGTCGAAGCGATTCAAGAGATCGTTTCGTCGCCGTCGCGAACTCCATCGGCAGTCGGCAAGCCGGCGGTCGGCCCCCGCATGACCAACGTCGAGCGACTGTTGATCACCGATATCGACAACACGCTGCTGGGCGACGATCAAGCGCTGGCGCAATTGAAACAAACGCTAAAGGAAAATCGCTCGCGCATCGGGTTCGGCGTCGCATCGGGCCGAGCGCTCGAACTGATCGACGAAGTGTTAGAGGAACATGGCATCCACGACATCGACGTGATCATCGGATCGGTCGGCGCCGAGATGTACTATGGTCCAGATCGCATTCCGGTCAAAGGCTGGGGAGCGCACTTGCGGTCGCGCTGGAAACCGGAACGCGTGCATGCGGCGCTCGACGGGCTTTCGTTTTTACACCTTCAGCCCGAGGCGCACGCGCAGCGCGAATTTAAGATTAGCTATTCGCTCGACGACGCGTTGCCGCCGAAAGAAGCGCTGCCGCTGATCCGCGACGCCTTGTCGCAAACCGGCGTCGCTCATTCGCTGATCTTTTCGCATGGACGCTATCTCGACATTTTGCCGCATCGCGCGTCGAAAGGAAAAGCGATCCGCTATCTTTCGTCAAAGTGGAACATTCCGCTTACCAACATTGCCACGGCGGGCGATTCAGGCAACGATATGGACATGCTCACCGGCGAGACCGCAGGCATCGTGGTCGGCAACTACGATCCCGAATTGGAAAAGCTCCGCGAAAGCAAATCTTCGCGGGTTTACTTCGCCCAGGCGCACTGCGCCGGCGGAATCCTAGAAGGGTTAGAGCATTACGGGTTTATCGGATCGCCCTCGGCGACCTTAAGAGCCGTCGGCGCCTAATGCGTCGGCCGGACGGCGGCGGCGTCGAGCCGCCGCTACATTTCCGGCAGTTCGAAGTCGTCGCTTGCCAAACTGGAATAGAGATCGTCCGCTTCGCTCGAAAATGCGTCGGGCGTCGACCCTAGGTCTTGGGCGATCTGATCGCTCCAATCGTCCATGGCGCCGACCAACGTCGGCATCGCCAACGTGCCGTCATATGCGGCCGCCTGATCGGCGCGTCGCTCGGTCGACTGCGAGATCGCGCCGGCTAACGACCGCGCGGCCTGGGGGCGGTTTCCGTTTGGCGCGTCAGCTCGCGATTGGGCGACGGCGTCAATCTCGTCGGCGTATCGCAACGCGACTTCGGCCGCGATCGCGGCGACATGCGCTTGCAGCGACGGCGCGCTTTCGCTCAGCGCCCGGGGAGCCTGATCGTGCGAGATCGCCGTGGTATCGATTGCGCGTAAGACCGGTTGGCCGCCGATCGGCGCGGCTGAAATGCGAAAAGCTTGCGTGGCCGATAGATCACCGCTGCTCGCCGTCACGGTAACGACGACGTCGCCGACAAAATTGGCAGGCCGCTCGACGACGAGAACTCCGTCTTCGATACGAGCCGAGACGGCGCCGCTCGATTCGACCGTGTTCACCAGCAGGCTGGGATCTTCGTAATAAGCGATGTCGAGCGTCGCGACGCGCTGGCTACCTTCGAGATCGGCCGTCCACTTGTAGAGCACGGCTTGCCCCGCTTCTTGTTTCAAGAAGTACCATTGAAAATCGGCGTTGCGGATGAACTTTTCCTGCTGACCGTACGCGTTAAACGCATAGCCTGTTTGGCTTAAAAACGGATCGTGGACGAAGTTCAATTGCTCATCAATTTGATACGCTTTGGCGTTCGACGCGGCGGTCGCGACGGCCGAAAACGTGACGTCGTCGCCGCTGACGTAGTCTTGCAAATCAAGCCGATATTGCGCGTCGCTCTCGGAGAACTGATCGTTTGCGATCGACGAGAATTCAAACGCTTCCGCTTCAAAGACGACGTCAATGGTGCGCGTTTCCGTGCCCTGCGGCCCGCTGGCCGAAACTGTGAGCGTCACCCGACCGACAAAGCCTTCTTGCGGCGTGATTCGTAACATGCCGGTTCGCTCATCGAGCGCCACCTCGACATCCGCCGGGGGCGAAGCTTCGCCGGCTTCATAAAAAAGGGTCGGATCTTCAAAATAGGCGACGTCGATCGTGGCGATAACATGGCTGCGAGAAAAGCTCCCTTGCCAGAGATGCAGATACGCCTGTTCGCCGTCGGTGGTCAGGTAGAACAGCCGCCCGTCGACTCCTTTCAAATATTTTTCGCCTTGACGCTGCGTATTGTAGGCGAAGTTCGTTCGCTCTAACCATGCGTCTTGCACAATGCCGTATTGCGAAAAGGGGCTCGACATCGTGCTTGAACCGGCGACTTCAAAGCGAACGGCGCCTTGGGCGAAATCGTATTGTGCGAGATCGACGACCAGCGTTTCGCCCGGGGCGCCGACAAACTCAGCCGGCAAAGGTTCGGCGGAGACCGGGGCCTCTAAAACGGTTACCGAAAAAGAACGCGCGGCGGTCGAAACCCCGTCGGAGACGGAGATGACGACCTGAACTTCTCCAGCCGGCAGACCGCCGGCGTCGAGTTGAAAACGGCCGGAATCAATCTTGGCGTCGACCAAATTCCCATCGGCGTCAGTCGCGGTCACGATGTAGGTTAACGGGTCGTCGTCTTGGTTTTCGATCGCTAGCGGCAGGTCTAACAATTGGTCATGCGCAAGCGTTTGATCGGCGATTTCGCCAAGTTGGACGGCGTCGTTGACGATTGAAACGCCGAACTCTTCCCAAACGGTCGCTTCGCCGCGCGTCGCGCTGATGCGAATGGCGAAATCGCCGACGAATCCTGGCGACGGCGTAATGGTTAGCCGCCCCTTTTCCGCATTCCAGATCAGTTCGACCGGCGCGTCGCCGATCACGGCGGCCGAAATGAGAGCGCCAGGGCTGCTGGCCACGTCGACGTCGATGCTCGATTGCGAGTGATGGGCCGTCACGTCGTCGAGCGGATCAAGTTCGAGCGGCGCGTCGATCGTAAAGTGAATGCCAAATTTTTGCAGGGTTCCGACGTCGGAGGCGAACGAGTCGCTCAGTCGCAACGTCCAGTTGCCCGCGGTCGACATCCCTTCCAATAACGACAGATCGCCGCTAGGAAGAAAACGTCCGGAAAATGGCGCGTCCGCGTCAGCGATCGACATGGCGGCGTCGTCATCAAAGATGGTTCCGTCAAAATGGTCGCCGGAACCGCCGATCGCGGAAAAGAGCGGAATTTCGGTTCCGTCCGGCGCAATCAAAACCGCAGTAAGGTCTGACACCCACGTATGATCGATATCGAGCCAGATATCGGCGTCGACGATTGGAAAGTTGTCGTCGATCGAAAGCGGAATGTCGATCGAACCGTAAGCAGGCAGCGTGATCGGGCTGGTCGTTTCATAGATTGCGACGTCGGCCAGATCGACGACGAAACTGCCTTGATAGGCGGCGCCGCCGTTGCCATACAAATCGGTCACGGCGCCGTCAGCTAACTGATAGGCGACCTGGGCGTTGTCATGCGGCAGATCGAGCCAAAACCGAGCGGTCCGATCGCCGATTCGTTCGACGGCGACGACGCTTCCGCTTGAGAGCTGCAAGTCTTTCAGATCAAGCGAACTCGGATCGATCGCCTCGTTAAAGGTCAGGTCGAGATAGGGGGGCAGCGCGCTCAGCACATCCCCGTCGGCGATGTTGGTTTCGGCGACGTTCAGCGACGCCGCGTCATAGAAAAACGTTCGCGTGAACGAGGATAACGGCATCCCGTCTCCGGCTCGCTCGATCGCGCCGGCGCTCAATTCGATTCTCTGAACTCCTTGGGTCGTGATCGGAGTTTGCTCAAATTGGAACGTCACTCGATTGCCGTCGACGACGTAAGAATCGGCAGTTTGGCCATTGACCGAAAAATCTTCGGCCGAGAGGGTCGAGAGATCGAAGGCGCCGCTAAAGTCGATGCTGAACTCCGAAAGCGGCGCGTCGATCGACGCCCCTTCCGCAATCGAAGCGTCGACGACGCTGAAGTTCAATTGATGGAGCGTGCCGAGCGCGTTAAGGCGGCCCCCGGTCGAGACCTGGCCATGTAAATTGTCAAGATCGTCGGCGCCTCCCAGCACCGCCGCTTTGATTTGATCCATAGTCGCGGTCGGATTCGCCCCATAGGCCAAAGCGATCACGCCCGAAACATGGGGCGCCGCCATGCTGGTGCCGCTTAGCGAGAGATAGCGTCCGCGGGTGATCGTGCTGACGATGCCGACCCCGGGCGCTGCGATATCGACGCTGCCGGCGCCATAGTTGCTAAAGTTGGCCAGTTGGTCATTGTGGTCGGTCGCGGCGACCGAGATGACGTTGTCGAGCCCGTAGTTCGCCGGATATTGCGGCGTGACGTCGTTGTTGGCGCCGTCGTTGCCGGCGGCGGCGACGAACAAAATGTCTGCGTCGCCGCTCGCTTGAATGGCGCTGTATAAGGCCGAGCTATACTCGCCGCCGCCCCAACTGTTGTTGGTGGCGACGACGTTGACCCCGTATAGCTTTTTCATCATGGTGGCGTAGTTCAGCGCTCGCACGGCGTCGGCCGTGCTGCCGGAGCCTGAGGCGCTCAAAAACTTTAGCGCCATGATCGATGCTGAAGAAGCGACGCCGACGACGCCTGTCTCATTATCTCCGGCGGCGGCGATCGTTCCGGCGACATGCGTTCCGTGCATGTTGTCGTCCATGGGATCGCCGTCGTTGTTAAGAAAGTCGTAGCCGTAAACGTCGTCGACAAAACCGTTGCCGTCGTTGTCGATCCCGTCGCCGGCGATCTCGCCGGGGTTGACCCACATATTTTGAATCAAATCCGGGTGCGAATAATCGACCCCGGTGTCGATCACCGCAACGACCGTATTGGAATTGCCGGTCGTAATTTCCCAAGCTTCCGGGGCGTCGATGTCGGCGTCGGGCGTGCCGCCGGTTTGACCGACATTGTCGAGTCCCCACAAAGAATCGCCTTGCGGGTCGCTGGTCGCCAAATGCGCCGGCAGCAGCGCGTTCGGTTCAAAAGTGGTGACGATCGTCTGATCGGCGAGCCATTGAGTCACCGCGCTAATTTCGGCGTCAAAAGTGCGAATCAAGAGCTGGCCGCTTAAACCGAGCCCGCCGATGATTTCAAATTGCAGCGATTCTCCGTCGAGCAAGGTCGCGACTTCGGAAAGAGAGTTGATCGACCCGGCCATGGATACGTCGAGCTGAATGATCCATTCGTCGTCGTAAACGTCGAGCGTCGAATTCTGCCACACGACTTGCGCCGTCGATTGAGCGAAGGTTGCGTCGCCGGCGTCAATTTGCGCATGGGCGGACGTCGAGAGCTGTTCAAACCAAATCGGCGAAAGAAAACTGGCCGCGTCGCTGGCGAACATTTCACGCACTTCCAAACGCTCGATTTGACCGAGAGTCGTCGCGGGAGAGTCGGCTTTAGGAAGCCGCGGCTGAATCTTGGGCAGCGCGTATCGTCGGAAGATAGACATGCGATGGCGTCGCGGAAGGTGTGGGAGGGTATCGAACGGGGGAAGGCGTCGGCTCGTGGCATTCGCCGCAATAAGATAGGTCGATCAAGATGACCAGGAGCGACGGAAAATCGAATCTGCGGCGATCGTCATCCCGCGAAAATAGGAGTCATGCCGATCGTGACGACCGCACAGGTGAGATCGGGGGAGACGTACGGATCGAGCGACCAATCCGCCGCCGAAACCGCGTCTAGTTGGGGGCGGAATCGAGCAAACGGGTTAGTCTCGCAGAGGGGAACAACTTCGGGTGCGAAATACGATGTTTGGGAGGATCGGGTGGAATGTCATGAATAGAGAATAAATTTTCCCGTTTTATGGGGGGAAGGTTTGACACGGGACCACCCCATCAGTAGTATCGTCGCATCGCACAAGATCACTACCAGCCGAAGGAGCGGCTTCACTTATTCTGCATCGTTGAGGGCAACGACAATGTTAGAAGAATCGCCGGCGGTTTCGGGAGCATCGTTGCAGTCAGATGCGAAAAACCTGGAACGCATTCCCCATATCGAACCGCTGTTTGACGATGCCGAGTTCGTCTCGGAATATAGCCGTCTGACAAAGCGATACGCCGGCGCCGATTATGCGCCGATCTTGCGTTACGCGCTCAACGAACTGAAACAAGTCGAACGCCCGAAAGTGCTGGAACTCGGCCCTGGTCCCGGTTGGATCGGCATTTCGATGGCGCAGCGTCGAACCGATCTTCGCGTTACCGGGGTCGACATTTCGGACACTTACGTCCAGATCGCCAATCAAAACGCTGAAACGGAAGGCGTCGATGATCGGGTTGCCTTTCGACGCGGCGACGCATGTCGCTTAGATGATGACGCCGACGACTCGTATGACGCGGTGATCTCGAACCAAAGCTTTCATTATTGGGAGCCTGCGGGCGACGTCTTGGCTGAAATCTCTCGCGTGCTCAAGCCCGGCGGCATCTTTTGCATCGGAGACGATCGCCGCGATCTGACCTGGATGGCCAGCGCGGTCGTGTTGCTGACAAAATGGTTCCTCACCTCAAGCGTCCGCGAGAGTTGGATGCGTTCTTTCCAAGGCAGCTTTACCGCCAGCGAAGCGAAAGCGATCATCGAACGCTCGGCTTTGCGCGACCACGCCGAGTTCAAGCTTTATTCGCGGATGTTTTTCATCCAGGGGCGCCTCCCTTAAGCGGGCGCGGCGTCAGCGAGTAAGGCGGGTCAGCGAGCGATGCGGCGTCGATTGCTGATCGACGCGAGACGTTCATTTCGTTTTGACCCGGTACCCCAGCGCAAGCAGCGACTCTTGGACGCGCTGGGCATGATTCCCTTGGATCTCAAGCAGATCTTCTTTCGCCTTTACGGTTCCGCCGCTGCCGCAATCGGCCTGCAATTTTTTTAGCAATGCCGGCAGGTCGTTCGCGGCGTGGGTAAGTCCGGCGACGACGGTCGCCGTTCTTCCTCCTTTCCGCTTTTCCATGCGAATGACGGCCGTCTGACTGCTTGGGGGCAGACGAGCCGCCGCTTGTCGGCGTTGCGCTTCTGCGGCCGCTTTTTCCGTCGGCGTGCAGGTGCAGTCCGATTCAAACTTGCCGCAATCATCGCATTTCGGCGGAATATCAAAAGGAGTTCCGGCAAACAGGCGCGCCATCGGTCGCTACTTGGGGTTCGTCATTTCTAGGTAGGTCTTCGCGTAACGTCGCCCAAACTCGCGATACGACGGGGCGTCGAAATGGACGTGGTCGCCTTTGTGCGTTAGGCCGTCTGAAGAGACGAACGCGGCGTGAGGTTGCTCGGCGGCATAGTTTTGGTGAGCGGCGTCAACTTTCTTTTTGGCGTCGTTCCAAGGCCGACCTTCAAATTGCCCTAACTGACCGATAAGAAAAGGGACCTCGGCGGCGTCCAGTTCTTTGCGCAACCGGGCGACGAGCGCTTTCAGATTCGCTTCGTACGTTTCCGCTTTCTCCGGCTTGGAGTCCGACTCTCCTTGATGCCACAGAATGCCGCAAAGCTTGCCAGACTTCATCGCTAGTTTCGCGCGTCGCAGTGCGTCGTCGTACGGGTGACTTTTCGTCGGTTGATCGTAAGCGCCGGGAACCCAACGATCGATCGAAGAGCCTCCGACCGCACAAGGGATGAGCCCGACGGCGATATCCGGATTGGCGGCAGCGACTTCAAGACCGAAGGTCCGTCCGAGGCCGACGCCGACGACGCGCGGCTTATCAAAATGAATCGGATCGACGGCCGGCTTCCACTCGCCCGCTTGATCCAACGTGAAGACGCGCGGATGAACTTGCCGATCGCCCGCTTCGACTTTGCCGCGACCGGCCATGTTCGATTGGCCGATCAACAGATAAAGCTGAAAGTTTTCAGCCTCCGGCAGCTTCCCCGTTTCCTGGGCAGGCTCGTCGCAAAAGACGCACAGGGGAAAGGCCAAAAGAATCGGCAGCGATAAGACAAAGGATCGTCGAGCCGTCATGATGGGTATGCTCTCCAAACGTGTTGGTTGGCGGAAGTAACGAGATTGACGATTACGCGCCAATCGGCGCGGCCGCTCTCGCCTATTCTAACGCTTACGGCCGACGCATGCCGCCCCGAATTAAGGCGTCCGTTTCGGCTTACTTGCTCAGGCGATTGATCAAGTATTGCGTCGTGCTTTTGAACTCTGGATCTTCAATGCCGGGGTGAACCAATAAGACGTCGACGTCGGCCGCTTCCAGGCGTTCCGCAAGCTTGACGCCCATAATGGCGGAGTGCGTCGGGTCTTTGGGCGACGAGCCGACCGGAGGCGCCGCTTTTTTGTAAAACAAGGCGATCGGCGGATCGTCTTTCGAGACGTGCTCGATCGGCGAGTATTCTTTGAT
>JBITAD010000498.1:2282-8762 GCA_044439945.1 Blastopirellula sp. JB062 | reverse complement strand
CGGCAAATTGTTATGGGGCAACCTCCGGCAACGTCCGCTGGGCATGCTGCTGACAGCCCTTGCGATCATGGCTTCGTCTTGTTTAGTCGTCTGGGTCGTTAGCGGGTATCAATCTCTCGTTCAGCAATTCGAATCCTTTTCGGAAGAGTACTTGGGCCGGTACGATCTGGTGATCGTTCCGTCGCAAATGGCGGGCCCCAACGCTCAAAAATGGCGAGACGATCTTTTCGTCTCCGACGATATCGTCGCCGCGTTGCGTGACGAGCCGTTAACGGCCGAGGTCGAGCCGATAATGCAAACCGAGGCGTTGGTCCTTCCGCCGGGCGAAAAAACGCCTCCCATTTTCTGGAGCCCAACTCTAATCGGAACTCAGGCCGTCGATCCTCCCTTTGCGATGAAAGCGGGAAATTGGATCGACGCGTCGACCTCCCAGATGCAAGGGGCAATTAGTTCTGAAGCCGCCGAATCGTTAGGCGTCTCTGTCAATCAACGGGTCACCGTCGTCACCAAGGCGGGCCAGTTCTCGCTTCGCATCGTCGGCATTGTCGAACAGGCGAAAATAGCGAAGACGCGAGAAAGCGCCCGCTGGTATTTCGACGCCCAGCAAGGTCCCCTCATTTACGCGCTCTACGTACCGTTTGAAACGGCGGTCAAGCTAAGCGGCACAGCAAAGCGCACCGACTTCATCAATGTTCGCCTGCAAGACTCTCACGCCTTGGCAGAGTTCGAAAAACGCTGGGCGACGCGTCTGGCGGAGCTTGAGATTCCTCTTGAAATCTTGGCCACCCCGCAGTTGCAGGCCGAAATGTCAGCCAATCGTCCGACTCGGCAGATCCGCAGTCAAGCCTACTCGGCGACCGGGCTATCGTTGCTAACGGCGTTGTTTATCGTCTTCACGACGCTCAGCATGGGCGTGCAGGAACGCAGCCGACAATTAGCGATATTGCGAGCCGTCGCCTTCTCGCGCCGCCAGGTAGCCGCGCTAATCGTGGCCGAGGCGCTCGTTTTATCGCTAGCCGGTTGGGGCGGCGGACTATTTGCCGGCTGGTTGCTGCTTTTGCTGATTGGCGAGCCCGGCGCCAACGATACGATCGGGCCGCTAACGATCGCGCTCGCGGGGGTTGGCGCGTTGGGCGGGGCGATCTTCGCATCGATTATTCCGGCTTATCAGGCTTCTCGATCTGATCTGCTCGACGCGATGACTCAACGAGGCGGTCGCTTGTCTTGGCGCTGGTTCGCCATGCTTTCGCTGCTTGGCGGCGTATTGCTATCGATCAACCCGTGGGTCGTTTTCTCGATAACGCTTGCCGATGATCTGCGCTATATCGCTTATCTCATGCTCGGTTGCACCAGCATGGCGATCGGCATGCTCTTGTTGACGCCGGGAGCCGTGCTGTTGGTCGAAAAGCTAGGGACGCCGCTGGTCGCTCGTCTCTTTTCGCTGAACAAAGGATTATTGCGATCGCAACTTAGCGGCAACCTTTGGCGAACCTGCGGCACGGCCGCCGCTTTGAGCTTGGGGTTGGGGCTTTTTATCGCCGTACAAATCTGGGGACATTCGATGCTCGCTCCCTTTGTGCCGGGGCAATGGGTTCCCGATATGATCCTCTCGTTTCAATCAGGCGGGCTCGACGACGCCGACGTCGCACGCCTGCGACAGACTCCAGGACTTGCGGCGTCGGAATGCCTGCCGCTTGCGATCGAACAACCCAAACTGGCCAGCGACGTTACGCAAAGCCAGCGACGCGGCGCCAGCGTCGCCCGGCAAGACAACGTGGTACTGATCGGAATCGATCCGCAAAAAGGACTCGGCGGCGAGAACCCGTTGCTCGACTTTACGTTAGTCGCGGGAGATCGCGCCGCGGCGACGCGAAAAGTCGCGGACGGACGCGGCTGCATTATTCCAGACCACTTTGCCAAAGCCGCTAATCTAAAACTCGGCGACGTTTTACGTCTGCAAACGCTCAGCGGCGAAGGCGAAACCGTCGACTACGAAATTGCGGCGATCGCAGAACTGCCAGGCTGGCATTGGATGACCAAGTTTTCCGGTTTTCGACGGCGCGATCCTCGCTCGGCGGCGATGGTTTTCGCCTCGTTCGATAATGTGCGCAACGACTATGACTTAAAGACGATCAACTACTTTTGGACCAACGTCGACGGCTCACGCTCTCTCGACGAGATTGGCGCGTCTTTAGAGCCGCTCGCCAACGCCAAGATCGGCAAGCGGCAGCCTGTCAACGCACAAGGCGCCTGGGGCATCGTCTCGCAAACTTATGGACCGTCGCTCCGCATCACCACGACCGACGCGGTCAAACAGTGCATTCATGCCAACGCCGCCGAAATGATCGGCGGTATGGGCCGCTTGCCGCTGATCACGCTGATTGTCGCCTCGATCGCGGTCATGAATACGATCTCTTCTTCAATTCGCGTCCGTAGTTGGGAGATGGGCGTCCTGCGCAGCTTGGGCGTGACCCGCTTCGCCTTGATGCGTTTGGTTCTGTCCGAAGCCGTTTTGATCGGCATCGTCGCGTCAACGCTTAGTCTCACGTTCGGCGTCGTCGCCGGCTTGTGCGGTACCGGCATCTCGCAATCGACCAGCTTCTTCGGCGGTCTTGATCCCAGCTTGGTCATCCCCTGGCGCGGCATCTTTTACGGCTTCGGCGTTACGCTGCTGCTGTGCCTGGTCGCAGCCGTCTGGCCGGCGATTATCGCAGGCCGTACCGAACCGCTTCGTCTCCTCAGCCAAGACCGATTAGGCGGCTAACCCGTCGCTGCGTAGCCTGCTCTTCCGGTTGCCATTTAACCATGCCGTGCGGCGAATGCCTGAGCGGTTTGGCGACGCCGTTCAGTCAGCGCTGCGTAGCTGGCGGTCACCTCCGCCAATACGTCAGCGGGCGCGGTTGACGGTTGCCCAGCGTCGAACGGCGGGTTCGGCGCGTATTGGATCTCGAGTTGAATTCGCTTGGCCGCTGCGTCGCCTCGCAGCAATGCGGCGACGATCAACGCTCCGTCGATACCGGCGGTTACGCCGGCCGCCGTGACCAGGGCGCCATCCATCACCACGCGTTCATCTGCTGCGATCGCCCCAAAATAAGGGAGCAAGTCAAACGCCGACCAATGCGTCGTGGCTCGGCGTCCTTTCAACACGCCGGCCGCGCCGCATAATAACGCGCCAGTGCAAACCGAAAAAATCGGTCGACCTTCTCGATAATGGCGAGCGATAAAATCTAAGACATCCGGCCGCTCCATCAGTTGCTGTTGTCCTGGGCCGCCAGGGACCACCAGCAAATCAAGCTCTGGCGCTTCAGCCAGGGACATCTCCGGCGTCAGGATAAGTCCCTTATGATCGCGAAACGGTCCGGCCTGCGTGCCTAGAATCTGCATTGTCGCGTTCGGCACTCGTACGAGCACCTCAAACGGTCCCGTAAAATCGATCTGGTCCAGCTCCGGAAACAGCAACCAGCCGACGTTCAGCGCCGGCCGATTACGCAGTTTAAGAAACTCGGGAGCAACATCCGACCGCATGGCTGCGCCAGTCGGCTCTTCCGTTTTCGGTTGCTTCAGATCGTCGCGCGTCATCAGCCCAATCGCTTTCCGTTAACCGTTTTCGTTCTTAATGCGTTATGCTTTCCCACGTCTATCCAGAGCCGGTTTCAATACTGTTTTCGTGCCCGAGATTGACTGATTTTGGCGAAATCCGACGAGGCCGAAGCAGGCTTCGTGAAATCTGAAAATCAATAGCCGCGACAAGGGAATCAAGCTCTCTTGTCTTCGGCCGACGGCGGTCGTCTTAATCACTTGCTTTCCCTGGCACGCGCGCAAATTGCGACGTTTTTTCGCTTCGTGCGCATAAAAAAAGGTCGCCGCAACGGTTAGCGGCAACCTTGAATTTTCGACTCGATTAACGACGACGCGAAGCTTAGTATTCGCCCAACACTTCGCCGTCGTTGCGTTGTCGCAACCAGCGATAGGTGTTGTTATTGATCGTCTCCGAGATGAAGGCGACCGAGCCGTCGCACTGCACGCTCATGATGCCGCCGGGATGCATGCTGCTGCTAATCCAATCATGCCCCCACGTTCGATCCGAACGACCGATCAAATAGGTCGCGTTTTCGCCGCCGAACGTAAAGACGTCGTGTCCCCAGATGCCGGGGTGCCAAGATTCGGCGGTCCCTACGTAGCGTCCGCCGATCCAAATTCCCGCTTTAAAATCGCAAGGATCGCCGCCGCAATTCGTTTTGTCGCTCCCCTCTTCATACCCGCTGCTTTCGACCGCCATCATCGTGTTCGACGTTCCGTCAATGATGTCGCGAATGCGAATATTCGAAGCGGCGAACAAGACCCCCTTTTCGTCGACGGCCGCCTTCGATCCGGCGTTCCCCAAATAGTTGGTCTTTCCGTAGCCGTCCCGTTTATCATTGATCAACGGCATTACATCCGAAGGGCAGCTGTACGCTTCAATTCCCATTCTGGCGGCGGCGATCGCATCGTTGACCGTGCCGTCATGATTGCCGTCCATCCAATGATGACCAAAGCCGGCGGTCTGCGTTCGCACTTGATCGTAAAGCGGGCTCTGTTCGATAAACGGCAAGATCATCGCCGACCAGGCCAGTCCGTTGCGGTTGCCGTCGGCCCCTTGGGCGTCGCCCGTGACATGCGCCGGATTGTTATCGATAAACCCGGCCGGAAACGCCTGGTGCGTATCGTGGTAATTATGCATCGCGAGCCCGATCTGTTTCAGATTATTCGAGCAACTCATCCGCCGCGCCGCTTCGCGCGCTTGTTGCACCGCAGGCAATAGCAAAGCGATCAACACGCCGATGATCGCAATAACGACTAACAGTTCGACCAGCGTAAAACCAGCCGACCGTGACCAGAAACGAGAATGACGCAGACTCATGTTGACGCTTTCAATCGCTAATTTGGAAAAGAGATATCAATGGCAGATTCGATCGCTGACGCCCCTTAGCGTTTCGACGATAAATCAAAGTTGTGCGTATTCGCCCCCGAAGTAACTTCCACCGTCAAGGTGCTGCGCGTGTTGTACTTCGGCGGAATCGGATCACGATAATTCGGCCCCGGAGGCGCCGTAATCAACGACTCGACTCGAACCGTGTTGGTTCCAATTTCCGCCCCGTTCGCCCCATCGCGATAGTGCAACTCGTAGCGCCCTTCGGCGTCGGTCTTGCCAAAAGCGATTTGCCCATTTTCAGACTCAAACGAGACGGTTGCGTCCGAAAGCGGCTTTCCATTAAACGTGATCACGCCTGAAACGGCCGCTAAGTCAGGCAGATTGTTCGCAGAATAAGTGCAACCCAGCAGTGCCGTCGCAAGAAACGCGATCACAGGCAGTCGAATCAATGTAAGCATAAGCGACTCTTGCAAAGAGATGAGATGGAAAAGTCAATTAATGACCATTTCGAATGGTCATAGATTTTAGCGCGATTTAGAATTATGAACAACCGGATTTGCAGACATTGCCTAAAACCGCACTGCAAGACCGCTGATAGGGAAACTAAGCTTCCCTAAGACGCAATTCTTAGTCATTTACAAAGTTTTTTCTTCCCGCATTTGATAGATGAAGATTTAATTACCATCGATTTTCTGCAATTTTGCGGCAGCCCGCACATGGCCAGAATCACGTTTTAAGCACTCTCGATAGTTTTGCGCCGCTTTTTCTCGCTCTTCTTGAAAGAAATTCACCTCTCCCCAATAGAACCAAGGCTCCGGATCCTGGGGCGTAAGCTGGGTCGCTTCTCGAAAGAATTCGGCGGCGGCCGGAAGCTGATTGCCACGGTATGCGGCGATTCCGTCAAGCAGCGCCGCTCGCCCAAGATGAGAATCGCGCTGACTTGAATCGCGCTCCGAATAATAATCGGCCAACTTGCGATGCAAGCCGGCATGCGGCGCGACCCGCAGCGCGCGCAGCCAACGCTCGGCCGCACGCCGATCGTTGGCGTCAAGCAGCGCATAAGCGTCTCCCTCAAGTTCTAACATCAGCCCGCTCTCACGCCCCTCGCCGCGCAACTTGGCGCAAATTTGCAAAGCCCGCTCCGGCTGTCGGGCGCGTACGGCGACGTCGACGCGCAATAAATCGATGATGCTGGCGGCATAAACGGCTCGTCCCTCCAGCACCGACTCGATGGCGTCGCAACGCTTTTCGATTTCGGCATAATCTTCGCCGCGCGAGAGATCGCTTAACTCCTGCACCTGGGCCGAAACGCCAAAGCTTCTCTCCAACGGGGCGATATAGTCGGTGCTAAAGTTTAATGACACGAGCGGCGCCGAGCGTTCCAGCATCGCTTCGGCTGCGAACGCCGACTCCGGCTGATTCAACGCTTGGGCCGCTCGCATTCGCAAAAATTGAAATTCCAGCGAGAGCGGCAACTTTTCCAAATATTGCTCGATCAGCGGCAGCGCTTCTTCCGCACGATCCGAGCGAATCAGCAACTTCGTCAGTTGATAGTCGGCCGGCGGATA
>JBITAD010000498.1:0-2272 GCA_044439945.1 Blastopirellula sp. JB062 | reverse complement strand
CGGATAACCGGCGTTCTGGCGAAACAAATCTTCGGCGTTGATCAAGTTCTCGCGGCGCAGCGCATTGCGTCCCATTGCGTACAGCGTTTCCGCCTTTCCAGGATGCCCCGGCCGCAAACCGTCGGTCGACAGTCTCAAAGCCTTCTGGTATTCCGGATCGCTCTCTTGCGTTCGCCCAGTACGATCTAAACAAAACGCCAGCCCAAACTGCGCCGCAAAATCTTGCGAGTCGCGCCGCAGCGCTTCGCGAAAAGCCAACTCGGCATGCGCGTAAAAGCCTTTGCCTAACAGCGCCTCGCCCAACCGGGTCCAAGCTTTGGCGTCGCCGAACTCGGCTTGACGCGCCAAACGTCGCAAATGCGGCATAATCAACGGGTCGCTCACCGACACGTCCGGCGTCTGCGCTGCGGTTCGCCACGCGATCCGCCCCAACACGGCGACGGCGACGACCGCCTCGAGCATCACCAAAATCAACAAGATGCGAATCGCCGTTTTCATGGCTTCTTGAGTCCCTGATTCATCCAGCCCGAGATCCGTCCTAGACGTTGATGAGGCCGTCGCAGGTTCAAACTGCCCGCCACGATATCGGGCATCTCGTCTCCATCCAGGTCGCCGACCGCCGTCGTCACCAAATGCAGCGGGGCCGATGCGATTTGCCACGCGGCGAAGTTTTGCTTCCCATCATTTTGCAACCAGATCAACGCCGCATTCTCCGGGTTCAACCAATCGTTGGTCAGGCTCGCCAAGACGACGTCTTGCGTCCCATCTTGGTCGATATCGGCTACCGAAGCGGCGTAAGCGCCCCCTAGATCGCTAATCCGGTGAGGTTGAAATTGCCAATCCCCCTGATTCTCGAACCAATAACAACCATGATAAGGTTGCGGAAACGCGTTGAAATCTTCCAAGTTGTCGCCGGCCGGCATAATCAAATCGAGATCGCCGTCGCCATCCAGATCGGCCGCCGTTAAGCCCGCGCCCCCCAAATCAAGATTGGGCGTCATCCATAAACGCCGCGCAACGAACTGACCGTCGCCTTGATTCTCGAAACCCCACAATTCCTCTTCATCTTGCGTCACGATCGCGGCGATATCGAGATCGCCGTCTTGGTCAAAATCGCCTGTCGGCACATGAATGGCCCCAGGCGCATTCAACAGCAGGTGCTCGCGAAATTGCCAATCGCCCAAATTTTCGAGCCGCATCACGCTTCCCCGCGCGTACCCGAATACGGCGACCGCTAAATCAAGGTCGCCGTCGCCGTCCAGATCGCCCGCTTGCACGTCGGCCACGCGGCGAACGTCGTCGAGCACGACATGCCGAACATACGTCCCGTCTCCTCGGTTCTCAAACGCTTCGACCCGACCGATCACCCCGTCATCGGGCAAAATGTTGCCCAATACCGCGACGATCAAATCCAAATCGCCGTCGCTATCCAGATCGGCCGCCGTCACATGGGCCGGTACGGCGACGTCCGCAATCAACGTCGACTCGTCCCATCCGCCGCTTGCGTTCCGCTTTAATCGCAAAATTCGATTGCCTAGCGCATCGCAGGCCAACACTTCGTTTTGACCGTCTTGATCCAAATCGACGATCTGCACGTTGGTGATCTGCGGCAACCCCGCGACCGGATCGCCCAAATTCAGAAACTCAAACGCGACCGGCGAAGGAGGATATCGCGTGCCGCCCGAAAAAGCCGCCGCCCCGGGTCGCAGCGCCGGCGTCGCCATGGCCAAATAAAAAGTGGCAATCGGAATGCCGATCGCCAAAACGATCAGCCCCAACAAGCGATACGGCATCATAGAGGGTTTCAATCAAGAGAGCCACGGCTGAATCTATTAGAAAGCATCTAGCAGATTGTATGCCCCCACCGCCCTGCCTGAAAATGGCTGGCAACAATCCTCCTCGCTTTAGCACCGTCCAAACCTCGCCTCTTCCTAGAACTGTTTTCGTGCCCAAGATTGCCTGATTTTGGCGAAGATGCAAGAAGGTCGAAGCAGGCGAGTCATCACCGATTCGCCGAACGTATCAAACCGAACGCCTACATCCGCCGAGCTTCCATCTCTACCGCCGATCCATGCGACAGCCTCGCAAAATCTTCTTTGCTCAACGCCTTGTCGAAAGTGCAATCCAAAGAATGCCAAGAGAGTTCGTACGCATTGGGTGGCTGGCGAAGGAACCATTCTTGGCAAGATCATTACATCCCGGCTTACGCCAAGCAACAAAGACGATTTCGTTCGTTGTCTTCAAGTTTGAGGGCCTTATCACCGGTTAAAAA
>JBITAD010000497.1:2098-8786 GCA_044439945.1 Blastopirellula sp. JB062 | reverse complement strand
AGGGGAGACGAGGATCGTCTAAGACGCAACCTTCCCAACTGATCATCAACAGTTCGTCAGTGCCGAACTGCTGTTGAAACCAGCGAAGGCGTTGCGTTTCTTCAAAGGATTCGGGAAGCCAATCTTCGACCCTGTTTTGAATGCTGTCCCAGGCCCCTTTGGCGCCGAAAGACAAAATCGGCGTGACCGCGAGAAAGAAAGCGAGAATCAGCCAACCGTATCGGTCTTGCCAAGAGGGAACGCGCGACATATCAGCTTGTAAAAAAGGGCAAAGACGGCAAATTTAGTCGAATGAGCATAACACATCGATCGTCTTTGAAATAGGATGATCTAAACGCTTAGATCAATCTTCCTCAGACTGAAATGAAGACGCAATGATGCAAATCGGCGATTGGCGAATCGACCTCGTCTCGGGGGGTAATTTTTTGCATGACGGGGGAATCTTGTACGGGGTCGTTCCCAAATCGATCTGGGAAACCGTCACCCCTGCCGACTCGATGAACCGAGTCCCGTTAGCGATGAATTGCGTCTTGGCCCGTCGGCAATCGCAATGCGTTCTGATAGACGCCGGCCATGGCGATAAATTATCGCCGCTTGACCGCAAGTCGCATAGTCTCGAACCAGGTTGGCCGCTATTGGCCGATTTGGCCGCGTTGGGGGTCGCGCCTGACGATATCGACGTTGTAATATTAAGTCATCTTCATTGGGATCACGCGGGGGGGGCGACTACGCAATATCGTGATCGAGTCGCCGCGACTTTTCCGAAGGCGACCTATTACGTCCAGCAGCAAGAGTGGGAAGACGCAAACGCAAACTCGCTGGAACTCTCGGGCGGATACTCGACCGGCGACTATCTTCCGCTGGCCGAAGAAGGCCGATTGATGTTGGTCAACGGTACGCAAACAATTGCTCCCGGCGTACGCGTCTGGAAAACCGGAGGCCATACGCGCGGGCACCAAGCGATTGAAATCGAATCGAACGGCCAAGGGCTGTTGTTTTTAGGAGACGTCGCGCCGACGCTTGCCCATATTCGGCGAATGTGGTGTACGTCGTATGACCTTGAATTAGCGCAAACCAGAAAAGTGAAGGCCGAACTCTTTGGCCATGCGGCAGACAGCAATTACTGGGTCGTTTGGAATCATGATCGAAATAATCCGATCAGTCGGATTCAACGGCATGATCGTCGCGAGTTCATTGCAGTTGAGATTCAAAAAAAATGACGATCTTTGCGAACGTTTAAAATTAGCATGCGAATAAATAGATGATCTAAGTAGCTGGCCGGTGCGTTCTTTATGCCGCCAAATTCGCTTCTGCTAGGTGGGCGAAATCGCCCTACTTCCTCCTCGCTATCTTCACGTTCGGGGGGGAAGCTAACTCTTGGCCCATTAGGGGAGAAAAAATATGTTTCGCATTCTATGGAAATGTTGCATTTAGCCTATCTTGTGTAATCATGGGTAGTTCAATGCATACAGGCAGTAGGAAACCCCTAGCATTCCCACCTCCGAATTGACTCTCAACAACGATATTCACCCTAGTCGGCGTCTGAAGAAAGCGACGTGCTAGCGGCAGGTGATAAGGCAAATAGCGCCAGCTTTGCGCATTTTGAAACCAAGGCTGGTCGTCAATAGAATTCAGGATCGAAAAATGACAATCTCGACTGATCGAACCGATATTCCGGTAGCGATTGTCGGCATGGCATGCCGTCTACCTGGCGCGGCCAATCTAGACGAATACTGGCGACTGATCTCGGAAGGTCGTTCTGCGGTGGGCGAAGTTCCGGCCGATCGTTTGAATCGCGAGATTTATTATCATCCGGATAAGGGCGTTCGCGGAAAAACGTACTCGACTAAGGCGGCGATTCTGGCAGATCGCACCTTCAACCGCGATCGTTGCAATTTGCCGCAAGATTTAATCGACTCGGTTGACAACACGCATTTGTTGATGACCGAAACGGCGGCGGAAGCCTTCCGACATGCGGGCTACGATCCTTTCAACCTGCACGAGAAAAATTGCTCGGTCTTCATCGGTCATGCCCAAGGAAGCTCGCGACTTGGAGAGTTGACTTATCAGGCTTACCTGGACGAAGCGATCGCCCTGTTAGAGGAAACGCCGGAGTTTCAGCATTTATCGCCGCAAGAGCGAACCGCCGTCGAGCGGCAAATGCTGCAAGAACTGCTTGAGTCGGTTCCGGGCGGCGGCCAAGGGCTGCGCTACTTAAACTGCAATATGGTCGCCGGCACCGTCGCCAAGGCGTTCGGGCTGACCGGATCTTGGCTCGCGCTGAACTCGGCTTGCGCATCGTCGTTGCATGCCATGTTGATGGGCGCTAGAGCGCTGCAGCGCGGCCGCGCTGATATGGTCGTGGTCGGTGGCGCGTCGGACTGCAAGTCGGATTCGCTCGTGCTTTTCTCGAACGCGCAAACGTTGACCAAAGATGACAGTCGCCCCTTCGACTCCGGCGCCGACGGTTTGATCATGTCGGAAGGGTACGTGGCGCTAGTCATGAAGACGCTAGATCGCGCGATTGCCGACGGCGACAAGATTCAAGCGGTGGTGCGCGGACTCGGCGTGGCGACCGACGGTCGCGGCAAAAGCTTGTGGGCGCCGCGCAAAGAAGGCCAAATGCGCGCGATGCGGCGCGCTTATCGAAGCGGAGTCGACGTCTCTCGCTTGCAATATCTCGAATGCCATGCCACGGCGACGCAGTTGGGCGATGCGACCGAACTGGAAACGTTGCGCGAGGTGCTGCAGCCTGAATTCTCTCCAGGGAAAAAAATACCGATTACCAGCGCCAAGGCGAACATCGGTCATGCGCTAGAAGCGGCCGGCATCGCCGGGATGATCAAAACCGTCTTGTGCATGCAGCATCAGCAGTTTCCGGCCGCGATCAACATTCGCCAACTCAATACCAAAGTGCCGTGGGACGAGTCTCCCTTCTTCGTGCCGATGAGTCCGTCTCCATGGGCGGCGCCTGAAGATGGAGGACCGCGCTGCGCCGCGGTCAACGCGTTTGGCATCGGCGGATTGAACATGCACGTCGTCATTGACGAGTATGTCGGCCAAACGGCCGACCAAATTACAAGCGTCCCGCGTCCTGCGAACGAATCGGCCGACGATCGGGCGATTGCGATCATCGGAATGGGATGCATCGTGCCTGGGGCGAACGAGATCAACGCGTTTTGGGAAGCGGTTCAGCAAGGCGTCGATCCGAAGGGTTCGCCGTCGCCGGAGCGCTGGTCGCAACTTGCGCACCAGAAAGCGGCGAGCAAGGGCATTCGCGTGCTGGGCGGTTTTATCGACGATTACGCCTATGATTGGCGAAAACATAAGGTCCCGCCGAAACAAGTCAAAGAAGCCGATCCGCTGCAGTTCATGTTCCTGGACGCCAGCGAACAAGCGTTAGCCGACGCGGGGTATGACCGAGAAACGATCAGCCGCGAACTATGCGGCGTGGTGATCGGAACCGAATTCGGCGGCGACTTCAGCGATCAGCTAGAAATGGGGTTGCGCCTGCCGGAGATGCAGGCGAAGCTCGCTTCGTTACTGCAAGCGCGCGGCGTCGCGACCGAGAAGATTGAAGCGATCAATCAAAATTTCGCCGACGTGCTCTTGAAGAAATGGCCCGCGTTGGTGGACGAAACCGGCAGTTTCACAAGCAGCACGCTCGCCTCGCGGATTAGTAAGACCCTAGATCTGAATGGAGGCGCCGTCGCCATCGATAGCGGCGCCACTTCAGGCATGTCGGGCATCGCCTTATGCATCGATTCGTTGTTGTCAGGCGACAACGATATGATGATTTGCGCCGCCGGTCAGCGACGGATGGGCGTGATGATGTTTGAGGGGCTGAACGATTCCGGCTTGTTGCATCGCGACGCCCAGCCGAAAAACGTGCTTGACGCCGACTACAATGGCGTCGTCCCCAGCGAGGGAGCGGCGGTCGTCGTCATGAAGCGTTTGGCCGACGCGCGACGCGACAATGATCGAATTCGAGCCGTGATTCGCGGTCTTGGCGTCGCGTCGCATGATTCGCCGGCCGAAGCGATGCGATTGGCGGTCGAACGCGCCTCGGCGATGGCGAACGTTTCGCCGAGCGAAATTCAGTTCGTCGATATTGAAACTGACGAAAACAACGCGAGCGTGTCGCAAGCGCTCTCTTCCTTGGCTCACGAGCATTCTTCGAAGGAGCGCCAAGCTCCGCTCCATCTCACTTCGGGCACGGCGCAGTTCGGGCATATGGGCGGAGGCAGCACGCTCGTTTCGCTGCTGAAAGCGGCGCTCGAATCGCAAAATCATCAAGTCGCCGCCGCGCGACAGTTGCAGCAGCCGACCGCCGCTTTCAATGGCGCAACTGCCAGCGTGCAGCCTGCCACGGTCAACGTCAAGCTAAACGATCGCGGGCTGGGCGCGGTGGCTAGCTGGTCGAAGGGACAAGCTTTCTATTTGATTCTTGATGACGGAGTTCCGGTCGAGCCGAAACCGCAATCGCAATCGCCGGCCAAGGCCAAGCCGATTGCATCGTCGTCGCAAGCGACTTCGAAAATTGTTCGTTTAGGCGCGGCGTCGCTGGCTGAATTGAAAGCGGACGTCACCAGCGCGATTTCCGCCGCCGACTCGGTTTGGGTTTCGGCCGAATCGAATCAATTTGCCCCGACCGATAAAGTACGTTTGGCCGTGGTCGCCGACAGTTCGCAGGCTTTGGCCAAGAAGCTGACGATGGCCTTGCCGCAGTTGGGCAATTCCGCCTCGCGACAAGTGCTTGAACAACAAGGAATCTTCTGTCGTGAACCGTTATCGACAAAACCGCGGATCGCATTCTTGTTTCCTGGGCAAGGTTCGCAGTATGAGGGGATGCTGCGCGATCTGGTGAGCCAATCGCCCGCCGCCATGCATATGATGACCGAGGCCGATGCGGCGATGCGACGACTGGGGTATCCGGTTTTTGCGGATCTGGCCTGGAATGCTCCGACGCAATTAGGCGCCGACGTCTGGAAAACGCAAATCGCCATGTTATTGGCCGATTTGATCTGTTGGGCCGCTTTGACCGAACGCGGCATTCAGCCTGACGTCGTGTTAGGACATAGCTACGGCGAATTTCCGGCGTTGTACGCCGCCGGCGTTTGGAACCTAGACGCCGTGATTCGCATGACCCGCGCCCGGTGCGACGGCATCAACGCTACTTCGCTAAACAATGCCGGTTTGCTGGCGACGACGGCCCCGCCGGAAGAGATCAAAGCGATTATCGCTTCTTGCGGATGCCAGGCCTATTTGGCCAATTACAACGCGCCTGATCAGACGGTGATCGGCGGAAAGTTAACGGCGCTGGAACAACTGTCGAAAGCGTTAGCCGCCAAGTCGTATCCTGGCCGCATTTTGGCGGTGCCGGCCGCTTTCCATACGCCGCTGATGGCAGGTTCGAGTCGCATGTTGCAACAGGCTTTAGAGACGGCCGAGATGCAACCGCCGCAGACGCCGTTCATTAGTACGGTCGATAATAATTTGACAGCCGACCCAGCGCGTATTCGGCGTAACTTGGGCGTTCAATTAACGACTCCCGTGAAATACGCACCGTTGATCGAGCAACTGGCACTCGAGACTCCGACTGTTTTCGTCGAGGTCGGTCCGCAGCAAACGTTGACGAAATTGAACCGCCGAATTCTCTCCGGCGACGCGACCGTCATCGCTTCCGACAACCCGAAGCGTAGCGGCGTCGAATCGATTTTATGTGTGGAAGCGTTGTTGGAATGTTTAGGCGTCGGCGCCCCCGTGTCTGCCGCGCCGCGCGCTCCGGCCGCTGCTTCTTTGTCTAAGCGAGCGACGTTTGCCGCTCCGCAACCGACGGCGAATCTAAATTCGCGTACTCCTACTTCTTCGATAGGCGACGAGCCGACCAAGGCGCAACCTATCGCTTCCTCCCGTAGTTCGATTGGTACCAACGAGAAGAACCTGATGGACGATATTCCGCACTTTGACGCTACCGAGCGTCGTCGCGCGAAGATGCGCGGCTCTTCGCAGGCTTCGCCGCCTGCGGCAGCGCCGGCGAAACCTGCTCCGGCAGTCGCAGCGCCGCCTGCAACTGCGCCGGCGGCAACGGCGCCTGCGACGCCGGTTGTGCCTCAGCCGGCGTTTGCGTCGGCGCCAGTTCCGGCCCAGCCCCCTGCCCCGGCGCCTACGCCTGTGACGCCTGCGGCAACTCCTGCCGTTGCGCCTTCAACGGCTGGCGACGGGAAGAGCGCAGGGATCGAACTCGAAAAATTCCTGGTCAACTTTGTGGTTGAGCAAACGGGTTATCCGCCGGAAGTGGTCGATCTCGACGCTGATCTAGAAGCCGACTTGGGAATCGACAGCATCAAGAAGGCTCAACTGTTCGGCGAGTTGCAAGAGTACTTCGAGATCAGCACTTCGGCGACGGATCTATCGCTCGACGATTTCCCGACGCTGCGTCACGTGTTGAACTTCCTGTCGGCGAATGGCCAAGCCAGCGAAAACGGGGCGTCTGCCGCTCCGGTCCAAGCGGCTCCTGTCGCTACGCCTGCGGCGCCAGTTCAAGCGGCGCCTGTTCCGGCCGCGCCCGTCGCTTCGGAATCGTCTGCAGGGGCGCCGACGAGCACGAGCCCGGCTGAGCTGGAATCGTTTCTGGTCAACTTTGTGGTTGAGCAAACGGGTTATCCGCCGGAAGTGGTCGATCTCG
>JBITAD010000497.1:0-1998 GCA_044439945.1 Blastopirellula sp. JB062 | reverse complement strand
CTTCGGCGACGGATCTATCGCTCGACGATTTCCCGACGCTGCGTCACGTGTTGAATTTCCTGTCGGGCAATGCGACTGCCGCGACGGAGGAACCAGCATCTTTTTCCCTGGCCGCTCCGGCGCCGGCTCTGGGAACTAATCACAATGCGCCGGCCGCAGCAACCAGCCCCAATCAGGCTGACGCTGCGGACTTGTTAGAGAAGAGTCGTGAGGGCGACGCCGCCACGCCGCTATCGCTTGAGGGAACGCCGTATGAAATGGGGCGGCGGCATGGAAGCCGATACCGAGACGAGATCCGCCGCGCGCTCCGCACCTACGCGGAGTACGTCGGCGAGTCGATTGATGAGTTGCCAGGGGCGGATCGTTGCAATGAAGCGTTGCAAACCCTTTCGGCGGATCAATTGGACGAGTTGCAAGGGATCGCCGATGCGATCGAATCGCCTTTGAACAACGTGCTGACGCATCATTTCGCCGTCGCCGAAACGCTAGCCGACATGGCGCATACTGCGTCGGTCGTCGAATCGACCGGCAGGCTGCTGCATGCGGTTCAGTTAGATCAGCCGGCGGTAAATCCGATGCGCGAGACCATTCGCCTGGCGGCGTTTTTGCGCAAGCCGGCTAAGGGCTTGCCGCATCTGGTCGTCGCGCCGATTGGCGCTGCGTTAACGTTAGGCGGGGTCAACGTAGCCGGCCTTTCTTGGAGTGGAGAAAACCAGTCGGCGTACGTATTGCAACACGGCGCCGACTTAGAGTCGGCGATCGATCTAACCGCGCAAGCGGCGTCTCGCGATACGGGTCATGCCGTGTTCGGCGAACTGCAAAGCGGCCGAGTCGCTTCGGTCGAAGCGAGCCAAGGCCGAATCGGCGTGGTTAGCGATCAACCGATCGCGGCGGTTGGCGAACGCCAAATGGCGTTCGCCGGAAACGCGACGACCGCCGAACCCAGCGCCGAAGCCGATTGCGAGTGTGCGAAACGGCCGTTAGAAGCAGATTCAGACGCGATCGCTTTCGTGTTCGACTATGGGAATCGCCAATTATCGCTGAAGAGCGCGAATTCGTCTCGTTCGATCGAGCGGTATTCTTTAGCCCCAATTATGGATGCGACCAGCGTCGCTTTGCCGATCGCATCGCAGCGCGGCGAGGCGGCCCCTTTAACGCAGCCGCAAGTAACCGCTCGCTTTGAATTGGAAATGCGCGAGTCGTCGTTACCCCCTACCACATCGCAGGCTCCGCTATGGCAGGGCGCCGCAATCGTGTTGGGAGCCGGCGAAACTGCGATAACGTTGATCGGCCGTTTGCAACAAACGGGAGCAACGGTTTATCAAATTGCCGATGCGCGCGATTTAGAGAGTGCGGTCGCGCAGGTCGAGGCGATTTGTGCGGCTGGACCTGCCCCTCACTTGTTTATCACGACGGCTCGCGACGAGCGTGAGGATCTCCGTTTCGCCAGCGAATCAAACTGGGATACGCAACAGCAAACGACGATGGAGACGCCGCTGTTCGTATGCCAAAAATGGTTAGCGCTTGCTGACGCCAACGGTTGGCTCAAACAAGCGTCGGTCGTAGCGGTTACGGCGCTAGGGGGCGACTTCGGCTTTGGCGAAGGCGCCTTGGCGGCGGAAGGAGGCGGCCTGACCGGTTTGATGAAAGCGATCTTTATCGAATACACGGTGATGCGCGGCGGCGAAGGCCCCTGCGTCAAAGCTTTTGATACGTCGGTACAAGAGTCGCCAGAGCAGATCGCGACGAACATCTTAAGCGAACTCGCTTCGGGCAATCGCGATTACGAGGTTTCGTATGCCAGCGGCGTCCGCCGCGTTCCCTTTGCGTTCGATCGCCCCGCCGCTTGTTCGGAAAAGGCGCAACTGCCGCAAGGCGTTTGGGTCGTCACTGGAGGAGCACGCGGCATTACGGCGGCGTGTGCTCTCGAATTGGGGAAGCGATACGGATTAAAACTGCATTTGATCGGCTCTAGCGCGCTGCCGCAGATCGACCCTG
>JBITAD010000496.1:0-8802 GCA_044439945.1 Blastopirellula sp. JB062 | reverse complement strand
TTGAGTTGTCGACGGATGTCGATCGTTGATTACAGGTCGTAAAACTTCGTACCGTTGTCGGCCATTTCTAGCAACAGATTGGTCGGCTGATAGCGAGTGCCAAGATCTTCCCACCGCTTCAATCTTTCGACCAGTTCTTTTGCGCCGATCGTATCAGCCCAGAACATCAGCCCTCCTTTGAACGGCGGAAAACCGAGCCCAAAGATCAACCCCAGGTCAATGTCTCGCACGTCGCGTACGATCTTCGATTCGATCGTTCGCGTCGCTTCTAGCAGCATCGGTAAAAACAGGCGATCCATCAGTTGAGCGTCGGTATCGTCGCGCGGCATCCCTTTGACGTAAGGATCAACGTATTTGGCGACGGCGGGATCGGGCTGAGCTTTCTTTTTCCGATTTTCGTAGCTGTAAAACCCAAGCCCCGACTTTTGCCCTAACCGGCCCGCCTTGACCAAAGCCGGCAAAATCGGCGAGGCGAGCGTTCGCTCAGGAAAGGCGTCGTACATGGTACGCCCCGCATAAAAGGCGGTATCGATGCCAACCATGTCATACAGCGATATTGGGCCGATCGGCATGCCGAACTTTTTCGCGCATTTGTCGATCCTTTCCATCGAGACTCCTTCCTGCAACAAGGCAAGCGCCTCGTTCATATAGGGAAAGAGCAGCCGATTGACCAAAAACCCCGGGCCGTCGTTCACGACGATCGGAAATTTACCCAGTCGTTTCGCATAGGCGACTGCCGAAGCGACCGTCGCATCGCTGGTCAACTCGCCGCGAATCACCTCGACCAGTTTCATCTTGCGAACCGGATTAAAGAAATGAATGCCGACAAATCGCTCCGGCTTCGCTAAATTAGCGGCTAATTGCGTGATCGGAAGGGTCGAGGTATTGGACGCCAAAATCGCTTCGTCCGTCATTTGCGACTCGAGTCGCGCGTAGATCTTTCGCTTGACTTCCAGATTTTCGACGATCGCCTCGATCACTAATTGCGAAGCGGCGATTTCGCGATCGCTGGTCGACGCGTTTAACAGCGCGGCGCCTTCGACCGCTTTGGAAAGCGTTTTTTTACCGGCGGCCTTGTCGTAAGCCGCTTCGTCCAACACCCCGCTTACGCCGCGACGCAGCGCATCGGCGTTGGCGTCGCTCAACGTCGTAAAGATATTTCGACGCACGTTGGCGGCCGCAATGCCGGCGCCCATAATGCCGGCGCCGATGACGCTGACCGCGTTGATTTTCGTTTTCTCAACATGATCTTGCTCGACTCCTTCGTCTTTTTTGTTTCGATCGGTCAGAAAAAAGACGTTCATCAGGGCCACGTTGACCGGCGTTCCGAACAAGCCGGCCAAGCCTTCCGCTTCCATCTCCAACGCCGAATCGGCGTCGGTCATCGAACCGCCGAGCAACGTTTCGAGCGCTGCAATCGGCGCCGGATACTGCCCCTTGGTCTGCCCTTGAATGTAGGCGGATGCAGTCGCGCCGAGAAAACCAAGTTCGGTTTCGCTGAGTTGAATGGCTGCCGCGCGAGATTCTCGCCGCTTTCTAAAATCTTCGGTTTTTAGCTCTTGTTCGATCATCCGAATCGCGGCCGCTACCAGATCGTCCGGCGACGTCACGTCATCGGCCAATCCCATTTTGGCGGCGGCAGAAGCCGAGATCGATTCGCCGCCGGTAATCATCTCGACCGCATTACTTAAGCCGACGAGCCGAGGCAACCGGACCGTTCCTCCCCAGCCCGGAAAGATGCCAAGCTTAACTTCAGGAAAACCGATTTCGGTCTTGGGACCGGTCGAAAGAATCCGCCGATCGCACCAGACCGCCAATTCGGCGCCGCCGCCGACGCAAACCCCGTCGATCGCCGCCACGGTCAAAAATCGACTGTTCGACAGACGTGCGAACAATTGTTGGCCGCGACGGCTCATCGCGGCAATCTCTTCATTCGAAGCCCCAACCGAGTCGACGAACTCGCGAATATCGGCGCCGGCGATAAAAATGCCCGGCTTGCCGGACGTGATCACCACGCCGGCGATATCTTCGCAGCCGTCAATTTCGTCAAGGTGAGTCGCCAACTCTTCCAGTACCGTTCGGCTCAGGATGTTGGCGCCTTTATCCGGGTCGTTGAAGGTCAGCAGGGCGATTCCGGCCTGGGGAAACGAGAGCGTAATCGTCGCGGTCGGCAACATCGAGCGGCTTCCTTCTTCGCGAGTAATCCATCGTGTCGCGGGAATCTGCGACATAAGGTAAATTCATCGGTGGAATTATAACGTTTCGGGCAAGGGATGCAGCATCCCCAACTGTCTCGCGAGACTTTCAGCATGCCCCTAAAATGAAACGCATTGTCGATCCCTAGATTTTATAGAGTTCGCCCCCATGATCGCTCGACGCCTATTTTTCTCGTGCTGCCTGGCCCTTGCCGGACTCGCCGCTCCTGCTTACTCGGCAGAATCAGAACAAACGGTGCAGGTCATTGTCGACTACGGCGATGGCAGCGAAAAACATTTCACGCAAATTCCCTGGAAAAGCAATTTAAACGTTTTCGCCGCCACCCAAGCGGCAAGTCGACATCCGCGCGGTTTTAAGCTAAGCAGCAAAGGCTCGGGCACAACCCGGTTTGTGACTGCCATAGATGAGTTGAAAAACGAGGGGAACGGAAGAAATTGGATCTTTCGCATCAATCAGAAATTAGCGACTCGTAGCTGCGAATTGATCGAGATCGAACCGGGTGACGTCATCTTGTGGCGTTTTCAGCGATACGAGTAAACGTGTAAGATGGGAGGCTCTAGTCATGTGTCGATGCGAGCAAACGATGAAAAAAGAAAATATCGAACGATTGTTGCTGGTCCTATCGCTGATCTCGATCGGGGTCGCATTGCGTTGGATGCTAAGCAGTTATCCCAACGTCGCCCCCACGGCGGCGCTAGCGATGTTCGCTGGATACAAATTGGCAAGTTTCCGCTGGGCGTTGATGGTTCCGATCTGGATTACTACGCTTAGCGACGTATTGATCGGCGGTTATGCATGGCCGGTAATGATTACCGTTTATGTCGCATTGGCCTTGCCGGTCTTGCTGGGAGACGCTTTGCGCCGTTTTCAACCCAACAGCGACACTTGGGGCGGAAAGTTAAAGAACGCCCTGGCGCTTGGCGGAGCCTCGCTTGTCGGTTCGGTTCTATTCTTCGGTCTTAGTAACTTCGCGGTTTGGGCGTCGACGGCGGCTGGATTCGGGTTGCCGATGTACGCCGCTAATTGGAGCGGTCTGGTCGAGTGCTTCGCCGCCGCTCTTCCCTTCTTTCGCTACACCGTGACAGGCGACCTCGTTTTTAACGGCGCGGTCTTTGGAGTTTATGCGGCGGCTCATTATTGGGTTACGGCCTCGCAAGCCAAGACGTCGCCGGTCGTCTCGATCGACTAAGTCGATGCATTTAAACGGAGGCGCTAGCGTCGTATCGTCTCGGCGTTGGCGCCTGTCTGCTCGGCATACCAAGACTGCCAAGCGGCGATTTGCGAATAAGCGTCGCGATAACCTTTCTCTCGGGCGGCGATATCTTCTCCGACCACTTGCGGCAACGCAATCAGCGCCGCATGCCGCACGCTTTGCGCGTCTCCTAGCAACCTGATCAAAGTGGGCGCCAACGACTCCTCTCCGCTTTCGCCCATGGCCTGGGCCGCCAAACGACGCGTTCGTTCGATACGATCACGAGAAAAACGATTCAGCGCATCAATTCCTTCCGGCACATGCAGGTAGGCGAGTGATCCAGCGGCGGCGACCGCCAATTCGGCGTCATCATCTCCAATCGCCGCTAGCAACGCGTCGGTCGTCGATCCCGCCGGATAATAGCGCAGCGCCACCGCCGTCGCGAGTCGCACGCCCCGCTCTTTATCCTCAAGCATGGTCGACAACATGCCGCTATAGTCATAAGTCGTAAATCGCTGACACCACGCGACCGACAAGCGGCGAATGGTCGCGGCCCGGTGGTGTAACGTCAGGCCGACCAACCGCGCCGCGGCGGGTCGGTTATCTGTTTGAACGATACCTAACAAAGCATGCATCTCTTCTTCCGAGCCGTCGAGACGAGACGTCTCGATCAATCGCTCTAGCAAAAATTGGTTCAACCGACGTTTTTTGCTTCTCTGCGACAATTCGCGGAGCGCGCTCAATCGTCGCGGCCCCTCTTCTTCGATCGCTTGGTTTCCAAGCGCGAAGTCGCCATCTAGCTCGGGCAAGACCAAATCGCACAATCTAGACATCGGCACGTCTCGCAGTTCGGGCGCTAGCTGATCCAGCGTCGTGAGCAACGCATCCTTTCGCCCGACCAGTTGCTGCCGATATGCGGCCGCTTCCTCCCCGGTCTTCGCCTCCTCATACTTACGCACCAATTGCAACATTTCGACGGCGATTTCTCGCGTTTCTCCTTCTTTATTCGAAGAGACGATATCCGCCGATTGCGTTCCAAACTGCAATTGCCATGCTTGCTCGAATCGAACGATCGCCGCTTCGACGGTCTCGTCCGCCTGCAACGAGGCAGCTTGCAATCGGCTCGCCAACTGGGCGACGATTTCCTTTCGCGCGTAATTCGACTCCGATAGTCGTAATGCAGTAAGCATCGCTTCAGTCGCTTGCCGCGAAGGCCATGAATCGATCGAAGCGAGCGTTTGCTCACGAACTTGCGGGCTCGCGTCGCTTAATAGCTGCGGAACAATCGCGCGTAGTTCTTGACGTTGGTCCGCCGTCAGGCGTTCGGCGATCGCACTGCGCACGCGATATTCGGAATGCCCAGCCAGGTCGGCGATTTGCCGAAAATCGCTTTGCAACAACCAAACGTCGATTGCCGCCAACAACGAGACAATGGGGGCGTTCTCATCCACTTTCGTCAACGCTTGAAGCGAATCAGGCGATCCTTCCCGCGCCAAGCCGTATATAGCGTCGCGCCGCAAAGACATAGTCGGCGACCCCATCATGCGTCGTAACTCGTCCCCCGAAGCTGCCGTTCGTCGCGCCGCTGCGGCAACCAGTCTCGATGGATCGTCGCATAGTTGCGCCGCCTCTTCAGGCGTCTCCCCTTGCCAATCGAGGTACATCGCATCTAGCGCCGCCGCACGCACGCTGTTCGAAGCGGAAGCGAGCGCTATTTTGATTCTTGGATCGCTGCGCGCCTGGCTGCGTAGTCCTAGCGCGTAGATCAGTTCCGTTTCTAGCTTTTCCGCATCCATATCAGCCGCAGACGACTGATTTTGAACGCGAATCCACGCTTCTCGCGTCTCATACAGGCGATCAATTTCCGCTTGTTCATCTGCAAGCGCCAACGCTTCTAGGGCCGCACTGCGAATCGAAGCAGGCAAATCATGGTCGCGCACCGCTGAGACGAGCGTTTTCGTATCAACTTGATCGCATCGTGCCAGCCCGATAGTCGCCGTGGCCTGAATAAGCGGTCGCTCCGACTGACTTGCCGCGTGCAACAGTTCGGCAGCGTCGTCTTGGCCCAACACAGTATCGAGATTTCGATGCCGCCAATGAGGTTTGCGAAAAAAAGGAGCCAGAAATCTTCGATCGACGTCGGTCAATCGCCAGCCGTCAGTTTCGACCAGTTTGCCGCGCAACCCGCTTTTCGAGGGCAATTGTATCGCCGTCTGCAGGCGACGTTCAGCAGTGGAAATTGCAAAATCAGCGGGCTTTTTGTGAGACCGTTCTTCGTTTTTCCCCTCGGTCGAATTTGCTGCGACTTCTAGCAACTCGTCAAATTCGGCGTAGGAATCGCTAACGCCTGACTGCTTTGACGATACCGGCGTAACCGTCTCGCGCGCAACGAGACAGCCGGCGGACGAAAGCCCGACGAACATCAAGATCGTTAAACTGCGGAGTGCTAGCATAAAAAAGCCGCTCGAAGAAGAAACCTCGGCGGCTGTTGATAGCTATCTATCGGTCAGCAGACAAGAGCAATCACAACTTACGGCTGCGCTGCCGGTTGCATTGGTTGGGCGGCGTCAGCCGGGGCTGCCCCTGGTACTCCGCCAAACGGCATGTCGGCGCTGGGGACTGCAGCGGCCGGAGGCGCCGCCGCCGGAGACCCATTTGCTGCAGGCGCCGCGGGACGCATAGGAGCGTTGGCAGCTGGGGCAGTCGCGTTGGGCAGCGCCCCAAACGGCATGTCCGCACTCGGTGCGGACGCAGCCCCATCTCCTTCCGCATCCGAAACTCCGACGCTAGCCGCTAACTTCGTAGCGACGCGTTCCAGCTTGGCATGCTTGTCTTCCATATCCTTGACGAACATGTCGTAAGCCACGAAATCATCAATCTTAACGCCTTGCGGAACTCCCGGCGGGTTTTCGGTCGGATCAGCGTCTGCAGCCGTAATCATCTCATCCATCACCCGCGCCAATTCGGCGATCGCCGCTTGTTCTTCAGCGGTCGGCACGAATCGGACCAATCCATTTTTCAATTGGCGAACGTCAGCCACATCCCCAGTACCGACCAGACTCGTTTTTAGCGTGTCGATGTCATACTTCACGCGTCGGCGGAAGGTGAGTTGCAAGCTGTGAAGCGGGGGGTTCGTATTGACGAATTCTTTCTTTTTCGAGCGTTTCTTCTCTTCGCCTGGCATTCCTTCGTCATAACCGCCGCCGTACGAGGGCTCCATGGCGCCGTAACCGCTGTCTATTCCGCCGTAGCGACCGCCGCCGCCTCCTCCCATGCGCATCTCTTTCAACTGTTCAGAGAACCAGGTGATATCGTCATCAATCGCTTGCGAAGCCAACTTCGCAACGAGTCCCACCTGCAAATTGGCGTCAAACCCTTTAACAATCGCATCATCTTTGGGCAATGCGGCTAACGTCATCGCCGCATCGACACGCAATGATTTGTCCGCCTGTTCGTTTTCGACCATGCCGGCCAGCGACGTGGCAGTTCCTTCCAGCGACTGACGTATCGAGTTATTAAAGTTTTGGTCGCTGCCAGAGGCCAACAAATCCTGCAAGCCGGGAGATAAAGAGCGAACGATGTCCATCGCTCGGCGTTGCATCCATTGATGCGCGTCAGGCGAATGGCCGTCGGCGGCTTCCGAGGTGATGACTTGATTGGTCACTTTGACCAATCGCTCGATATCAGCACGAGTCATCGCTTCGCCTGCCGGCTTCGGCGTGCTGCGTGCGAATCGCGCATGCCGCAGCGCTCCCACGATCGCAGCGACTCGCACTACGTCATCCGATTTGGGATCTTCCAATGTTTTTAGCAAAACGTCGAGCGACGCGTGATAAGGAGAAACCGGAGCTTTGCTGCCGACGTCAAATTCTTGAGAATTCAGGTCGCCGATTAGCAACATCGCGTTATAACGAACGACCGGATGATAGTCGGGCTTCGACATCTCGGTCATCGCTTGCAGCGTCAGACGATTCAGCTCTTTTTTACTGGTCATCGAGGTATCGAGCGGACCATAAAAATTACGCATGAAATCTTGACGTTTCGCGTCGACATTCCCTCGGTTCGCGGGAGTCGTCCAACTCGGGAAATACGCCCCCATAAAGAAACGAGTCATTAACTGCTTGCCTGCGTCGTCAAGCGGCTTGCGACGCAGATACTCCTGTACTTCCATTTTGGCCGCCGTCACGCCGCCGCGCACCTTGGGATCGTCCGGGTTTAATTCCGGCGCGTTTAAAGGGATCGCCTTGTATTGCTGAGCCGATGCCTCTGCACCCAGAAAAATGGTGAACACAAAGGCGATAGCCGCTGCGTGCAATTTCATAATTTCGAACCTGGTCGGAAAACGACGGCGAATGCCAGATAAGTTTGTAGGAAGAGTTGTGCAAGACTAGCGTAAATTAACCGATTATGGCTTTGCAAGTTAGACCTGCCCCACATTCGGCTTCTATTTAGACTACTTGCGGAATAGGGACTTTGTCAATTTTAATGCAAGCGGCACGTCTTTTGCTAACCCCGCAAATTTTATGACATTAATTTATAGCGACCCGGAATTTCTCGACCACGAGACCGGCGATCACCCCGAATCGCCTCAACGGTTACAGGCAATCACGGCTCGTCTCGAGCAGTCTGGCCTGCTTGATCGTTGCGATCGCCCTGACTGGCCTCATGCTTCGGCCGCCGAAATTCAGTTCGTCCATACGGCAGCCATGCGAACTTCGGTCGAGGGGTTTTCGCTCAAAGGCGGGGGACGAATCGAAGCCGACACGCAACTTTCTCACGAATCTTACCATGTCGCCACGCGAGCGTCTGGCGCCGCGATTGACGCGGTACGGCGCGTTATAGGCGGCGAAGCTGCCAACGCGCTTTGCCTAAGCCGGCCGCCCGGCCATCATGCGACCCCGACAATGCCGATGGGATTTTGCCTGTTCAACCATGTCGCCATCGCCGCCCAATATGCGCTGACCCAGCTCGACTTGGATCGCGTTTTAATTGTTGACTGGGACGTGCATCACGGCAACGGAACGCAAGACGCTTTTTGGCGAAACGAACAGGTCGGATTTCTTTCGGTTCACCGCTATCCGTTCTATCCCGGAACCGGCGATTCGCTTGAAATCGGCGAAGGGGACGGACTCGGATATACGCGTAACGTGCCGTTGAAAGCTGGCGTCTCACGGCGCGACTTTATCGCGCAGTTTGAACGAGCCCTGCAAGATATGACCGCCAAGATCAAACCGCAACTCGTTTTGCTCAGTGCCGGCTTTGATGCGCATGCGGCCGATCCGGTCGGCAATCTTGGACTGGAAACCGAAGATTACGCCGAATTAACCCAAATTGTTCTCGACGCCGCTTCGGTCTACGCAGACGGAAAGCTTGTTTCGATCCTCGAAGGGGGC
>JBITAD010000495.1:0-8811 GCA_044439945.1 Blastopirellula sp. JB062 | reverse complement strand
CCAGGCTTCCCCCTAGCGGGATCGGCTTTCCGGTAATGACGGCTGGCGTATGTTGACGGCGAATCTTCGAGTATTCGTCCATCATCCATCCCATGATCATCGCGTTGGTGTAGACGTCGGGCGCCGGCACGTCGACTTCGGGCCCGATAAAGTCGGCGATTCGCTCTATGTAGCCGCGCGAAAGCCGCTCTAACTCGAGCCGCGAAAGCTCTTTAGGATCGACGATCACTCCCCCTTTGCCGCCGCCGTACGGCAGATTGGCCACGGCGCATTTAAAGGTCATCCAAAACGCGAGCGCTTTCACCTCGGCCAGATCGACATTCGGATGAAAACGAATGCCCCCTTTGGTCGGCCCGCGGGTCGCGTCATGCCGAACTCGATAGCCGGTAAAGATGCGCAGCGAACCGTCGTCCATACGAACCGGAATCGTCACCTCCAGCACTTGTTTCGGATGTTTCAGCCGTTGGACCGCTTCTTGGTCGATATCGGCGTGCAAGAACGCTTTGTCCAGACGGGCGACCGCCTGCGAGAAAATGTCATGCGCTGGCTGATCCATAAAGCGATACCTTCCAAAGATGCGATTCAAAGGGATCCGATTTAACGGTATACGTCGTCGCGGCACGCGTCAATTCGACGAAAATCGCCCTCGTCTTTTCGCATGCGACGCCTTGAAGCGGGCGCTTGCGTCATTCGGCCGAAGAACGCGAGCCATCGGGCGACCCGCCGATCGGATGATCGGCCGGCAAGGGGCGCCCTGCCGTTGCAAAGCCGCGTTCGACAAGCAGCAATTTTAGCCGGCGGAACTCTTCAAAACTGTCAGGATAGGCCCAAATCGTGATCGTGGTTCTCTGCGGATCGCAGGCGGCCAGTCGTTCCATGAACTCCGAATTCGGTTGCAACGCTTGCTCGAACGGTTCGCCCATCTCTTCTCTGACCGGTACCAAGATGAAGTGGTCAAGCTCGACGACGTCGCGTCGTGCGGCGCCCATCTTCGTATCGACGGTATAAGCGGACCGGCGCAACACGTAGCGGCAGTAAAATCCGTCGTGCGGACCGACCGTGCGCGTCAACGAGTTAGTCTCGCGCAGTTGCGGAGCGCTCCGTTCCGCATCGGCTTTGAGAGAATCGACCAACGAATTGAGCGGGACGAACGTGATTCGCCCGTTACGCAGACGAAAATGCTCTTCACGGCCGAAGACCGTTTTGGCCATCGGGGTGGGATAGTGCTTCAGTTCGATCGATTCCGGCTGAAAGTTTTCGAGACTTTCGAGGGTGTCGTAGACGTCGTTCAGCTTTTCTTTTTCGGCCAACAAGCGACGGTTGAGATCAAAATCTTCTTGTTGCGCCGCGCCCAACTCGTCTCGTTTCTTCTCGATGGCCGTGTTGGCCGCGGTGAGCAAGAACTGCATTTGATTACGATCGGCGAACTTTTGACGCAACTCTTGGCGAACCGCTTCGCGCTGGCGGTCAATTTGCGCCAGTTCCGACTGCAAGGCGATCGCCTCTTCGAGCGAGCCGGAGTCTTGCGGCTCGACGCTTGGCGTTTCAACCGGCGCCGCTTTGGCGTCGGTGATCGCCTCGTGAGCGGTAATGCTGATGACCATGATCAAAATGATCAAAATTCCGACCAGGTTCGTGACGACGTCAAGGAACGAGTCGAGCGAAGGTTCGGAAGCGTCGCGTGATCGCATGGGGCGTTTCATTCGTTGCGCTCGACCTCCAGGCCGCTGCCGTTAAGCAGCGCCGACAGTTCTTCAAATCGTTTTTCGCCGCCCGGTTGAACGTCGACCATCAGACGCGGCTTCCAATAAATGCCGCGCCCGGCGATTCCCCAATCTTCGATTCGGGTCCAGATTTGCGAGACGAACTCGTCCACGCCGCCTCGCACGTCGGATTGCAAAAGAACGACTTGCGGACGTTTCGAGCTTCCTTTCTCCGGCACGATCACCAAGCGGTCGGCTGCGACGGCCACATGTATCGGCCGCGTAATTCCGGTCGCGCGGGCCGATTGTCCGGGCAATGCCCAGTTGCGACCGCGCGAATGGGCGAGCGGTTGCGCTGCCATTGGCGCGCCTCCGCCTCCAGAGCCGCCGCTTTGCGAGCGATTGGCGCTGGCCCCTTGCTGGGCGCCGTATCCGCCCGAGATGGTGCTGTCTCCGTGCGGATTGCCCGGCTGGCCGTCGGTTGAACCGGCCGGCAGCGACGTGGCGTTTTCGCCGTCGGCGCGCGAGAGTTGCAGACCTTGGGCGTTCCGTTCCGCTTGCGTTTGATATCCGCCCGGCAGCGAGGCGGCCATCGTGCCCGAGCCGCCGCTTGATTCGCGATCGAATTGTTGCGCTCCGCCCCCCGACCCTTGGCTAGAGAACGGCGAGGTTTCCGCCAGATTCGCGTCGGCCGACGACGAGGTTCCGCGCCCTTCGCCGAGCGGAGCCCCTTGTTCGAGAAAATTGTTTTTGCCAAACGGCTTGCCGTTATCTCGGGTTCCGCCGCCGCTGGGGGCGAAGCCGCCGCGGCTTGTTGCGGTCAACAGCCCAGTATCTTCGACCCGACCATATTCTCGCGGCGCCGCCATCATCACTTGCAGCTTGCGTCTTCGCGCGACATCAACCGTTTGCAGCAAGGTTTGAGCCAGAAACGGATCGGCCTCGGGGTATTGCAAGTCGAGTTGGTCATCGATCAACTCGTAGCCGAACTCCGAATCCCAAGAGAGCATGGCGTCGCGGGCGGCGGCGTACGATTCAGCCCCTTCAGGGCGAACGATGAGCAGCGGATAAGGTTCGGGCGCGCTTGGGTTTTGTTTCAAGCGATATTCGCGTACGGCTCGCAGGGCGGCGTCTAGCGGGTTGCCGGCGCCTAGCGGCGGCCGAAAATCGGCGCCATACAACTCGATGCCTTCGGGTTGCAAAATGACTCGATCGGCCGTGCATTCGATATAGATCGGTTGACGCCGCGTGCCGTGCGGGCCGTCGTAAGGAACCAACGCGTAGGCTGGTTTTTTGGTCGCCGCTTTTTGCCGTTCTAAGGCAAGTTTTTGTTGAGCGTCGGCCAACTGCCGTCGTACTTCGGCGATCTGACGCTCGATCTCGGATTGATCCGAATGCTGCGAATCGCGCTGCTGCTCTAATAGTTTTACTTGTTCGTCCAGGCTGCGGATTTTTTCCGTTAAGCGGCGGATATGATCCTCGATGCCGCTCAATTGCAGTCGTTCTTCCTCTAGCAGGCGGCGTCGCTCGTCGCGCTGACGACGAATTTCTGCTAATTCCTCTAGCGGAACGGCGGGCTCAACCGCCGCCGGAGTTTCGACCGTCGGTTGCGCTTCGACCGAGGCGCGGGCTTGCTGCACCAGCACGACCAGCAAGACGATCAGCGCGCCGACCGTGCAAATCAGCACCGCCAAAAAAGGGAACAGCGAGATTTCGACGCCATGACGACGCGCTCGTGCTCGGCTCATGCCGCGTGACCTTGCGAAGGTTTCTTCTCGAGTTCAAATCGTCGAGCGCCGTTGTCGCCGATCCGATTGTTCAGCAGATGGATCGTCGCCGCGAGGCTCATGACCGTCTCTTCAAATCGACCGGCGCCTGCCAGCGAATCGAGATTGCGGCTCAGCGCTTGTTCGAGCGAGGCGATTTCGCCGACCGCTTCGACCGCTTTCAGCATTACCTCGCCTTGTTGGGCGAGTTGATCTTGTTGGCCGCGCATCAAACGCGCGTTTTCGTCCATCGCATTCTGGAATTGCTTCCAATCGACGCGCATGTCGCGAATCACTTGTTGCTCGGCGTTGGCCAAAGCGACCGCGTGCCTTTCGAGCGAGTTAGTCAGCGCGTTGGTCAGCGAGTCTTCTAATTGCGACTTGCTGGCGCCGACAATTTCTTCCCAGTGATGGTGCGCGCCGTCGATCGTGCTGCGCCACAATTGCGTTTGCCGCTCGACCAGTTGTTCGGTCGCTTGCATCATCCGCTCGGCCATGCGTTGAATTGACGCGACGCTTGGATCTCGACTGCCGCCTGCTTGTTGAAAGCGGCCGCTTAGTTGGGCCGAAGCGGCCGAATCAACCGCGGTCAGCAATTCGTTCTCGATCCGATCGGCGACGAATTGCGCGAACATCAAAAAGATTGATAAGCTCAAAGCAAGCGCCGTCGTATCGAACGCGACGCTTAGCCCCGCCAGCAAGCTTTCCATCGCAGTTTTCGGCTCATTCACCAACGCTTCTGGCGATAGATTGCCGAGAGCAAGCGTAATGCCGATGACGGTACCCAGAAAGCCGAGCATCGGAGTCGCCCAAATCACAATTCGAACCAACGAATAGCTTTGATAGGCGCGTTCCGCTTCTTGGTCGGCGAAGTATTTCAGCTCTTCTTGCATTCCGGCGGCGCTGCCGTTGACTTGCACATGCTCGACCCCTTGGAACAAACGCCGCCAAAGCGAATGCCGCTGCAAGCGTTGCGGATAGTCTTCTAATTGATCTAACAGAGCTGGCGCATCGCTAATCAACTGCCCCTCGCGCGGCGCGTCGGGAAGTTCGATTTTGCCGACGTACGCCAGCTCGCGACCGACTTCTTGCAATTTCAGCAAAATCGCCGCGAGACCGACGAAGAACATCGCCGTCTCGATGTATTCGACCGGGTGCCCGGCGAAATAGCGAACGATTAGCGGGTTGTTAATGACGCCTTGATTGATCAATGCGTAAAAACCGACCGCCGCGGCTAAGCCAAGGGCGACGGGCCACCCTAGTTTTCCGCTGATGTTGTACCAGAACTTTGAAGTATTTCGTGCAGTCACCGATTCGTATCCTTCCTACGCGGTGCGATCGAGCGGGCGGGAGATAGGTCCGCACAATCGTCATAATCGGACCATCCGTAGCTTCGGTATGAGGATTTGTTAGCGCAATCAGTAGGAAACCGCAGAAGCGGCGTCAATGCGAAGTCTTGATGCCGAGCTAGCGACACGCCGACTCTTCCCTAGCAACTTTTGCCGGTTTTATTGAAAAGAACATTGAATGTTCGCAGAGCTGGTTGCCGATAACTTTCTTTGTCGCAAACGGTAACGATCGACGCAAATCGCTATGCCTGAATAGGTTACACAGAAATCAGGCGGTAGCGTTTCCTAAATAAATCCCGGGGGGGAATGAAAGTTCGGCTGGAGTCCGCTTGACTCCACCGAACTTCTTTTATTTCTTGGCCCCCTTATTTCATCTCGTCCTGTAGCGGGGATCCGGGGCGGATTGACATTGCCAGCTTTTCGCGGCTGCCGCTACGATGCGGATCTTCTCTGCGGAAATTAGGGCGTTTGACCTTGGTCAGCAATTCGTAAGTCTTGTTGATAAATGGGTTTGCAGTCTTCCAGCCATTCTGCGGAGAAGCGCCGGCGGCGACCGCCGGGCGAACGGGAATCGTTCGCCGCTAACTTTTGGGGACGAAAAGAGTTGCATCAAGGAAACGGGCTTCTAGAATAGAAATGAGGTCCGATTCCGCAATCCACGAAGAATAGGTGGTTTATGCGTAGTGCGGTATTGGGCTTTGGACTCGTCGTAAGCCTTGTCTTTGCAGCTGCTTGGTTTGATACGCCTGTGGCGCCAGTGCAAGCGCAAGCTCCTTTTGCGGCGACGCCCAACGGCGCGTTGATTTCCCACTCGACCAATACGGCGGCGGGAATGCAGCAGATTGTGCTGATTGATTCGCAAACGAGAGTGATGGGCGTCTACCATGTGGATGGGATGACCGGAAAAATTGCTCTCAAGAGCGTTCGCAATCTACACTGGGATATGCTGCTCGAAGCGCACAACAGTACGAATCCGAGTCCTAGCGATATAAAAGCATCGCTTGGCCGTCCTTAGGCAATTCCTAAACCGGCCAGGCAATTACGATTTGAATCACCGGAGCCTGGCATGGCCAAATTAATCCCGCTGAGCGAAGCGGCCGAAATCTTGGGCGTCTCGGAAGAGCAGTTGGTCGAAATGCGATCACGCAACGAGATCCACGGCTATCGCGACGGCGCGAGTTGGAAATTCAAAGAAGCGGAAATCGATCGGATCAAGGCCGAACTTGCCGGCGGCGGCCAAGCTGCCGCGATGGGCGACAGCGGCGAAGACATGATCGAGCCTCCCAGCGATTCGGACGACGAAAGCGATTTTGAGTTGTCGCTCGGCGGCGACGAAGGCTCTTCCGGCGAAATTGATTCGCTTCTCATTCAAGACGAGGGACGCGGCGGCGATTCGGGGGTCGTTATCGGCGACGAATTGTCGTCGGGCGGCAGCGATCTGAAACTGGCCGATAGCGATATTGAACTCGGTTTTGAAAAAGGCTCGAGCGCTATCGATCCCGCCTCGGATACCAACAGCGGGCTGAATCTTGACTTGGAAGGTTCCGACGTATTAGGCAGTTCTTCATTAAACGCCCCGGTCGACAACGACGACGATGACGATGAACTGTTGCTTTCGCCGATCGATCAAGACGACGTCGGCGTTGGGACCGAAAAGCGAGATCCTGAAGGAACCGGCTCGGGCGTTAGCCTGGCGCTGGGCGATGAAGATCTTGATCTTGGCGAAAGCGCCGTCTCGGCGATCGACGACTTAGACAGCGGCGAACTGACGCTAGATGCCGGCGATAGCGGGGTCAGCTTGGTCGATCCGGCTGATAGCGGGATCGACATCGGCATGGAGCCGCTCGATTTGTCCGGTTCGAAGGTTGACGCCTTTGAGTTGGCGGGCGATTCAGGCGTCGAGGTCGATCAAGAGCCTGCCTCGGGCATTTCGGCCAGTAAAGGAGGAGGCGAAGACGATTTCCTTTTGACCCCGGTCGAAGGCGAACTGGACGACGACGACAGCGGCTCGCAAGTGATCGCGCTCGACTCCGATTCGATCGGCTCTGAGTCGGCATTGTTCGGCAGCGGAATTGAAGAAGGTGATTTCGGCAGCCAAGAGCCAGGTCTCGAAGTGGCTGACGAGATGGGGGCGATGGACTCTGCGGCCGTAGGCGCCGCGCCGGCCGCCGCCGCGCCGGTCGAAGCCCCGTATAGCGTACTTAACATCATCAGTCTGGCGGCGACTGCCGCTCTGGTGTTGGTCGCCGGCATGATGGTCACTGACCTAATCCGCAACATGTGGTCATTTGACGAGCCGTACGCGATCAACAGTTCGATCATGGACGGTATCATCAGTTTGATGGGGGTTTGATCGCTAAAGTCCCTAGGTAACGCAGACTGACTTGCCAAGGCCGCGAAACGTATCGCGGCCTTTTTTCTTTGATTGTCTGCTGTAATCGTTACGACCAACCGTCGGAATCAGGCGAGACCGCGCGCTCGGCGGTATCTTTTCCCCCTGGCCGCGCTATAATCTAACTAGCTACGAATATTTTCTTGGCCGTGCTATGGACCTTCGTCCCCAGCGCACAATCTAGATGGCGTTTTTGACAGCCAGGCGTACCAATTTTCGCTTGGTCCCGCCCGGATAACGCCGCTGAAACTGCTTTCCTCATTCCAACGCTAGCGAATTCAACGCATGGCTCGACCCAAATTGGCCTCTCCTGACCAACCTCCCTTCATTTGGGGAGTGTTGCGACTGTACGAATTTGCCGCTTCGTTGAAGTTGGCGGTGATCTTGCTTTTCGGCATGGCCTTGACGCTGGGGATCGCCACGGCGGTAGAAGCTGCTTTTAATACCAATGTGGTGCAGTTTTACGTTTACCAATCGTGGTGGTTTTCGTTGCTCTACCTATTGTTGGCCGTTAATATTTTCTGCGCCGCTGCAATTCGGTTTCCGTGGAAGCGTCATCAAACTGGGTTTGTGATTACCCACATCGGCTTGTTAACGCTGATGTTTAGCGGCGTCGTCAGCCGGGTCTGGCGGATCGATTCGCAAGTCAGCGTGTGGGAAAACAACATTTCCGATATTCGCGCGTTTGAGCCTGATCAATATCGCTTTTCGCTGCGAATCGACCGTCAGGGCGAATCTCCGCTCGATCCGCCGGAAATCACCGAAGTTGACATTCCCTTCAAGCCAGGCCCGTTCAGTTGGGCCGATTATCAAGAGGGATTTCGTAACATTGCGGTCGCGCGGCCCGAAGTGGCCAATCTGTTTTCTCCCCTGTTTTATCTCGCCGACCGGCATGGTCAGGGAGACGTGCTTTACGAAGAGGGGGACATTCGACTGGAAGTGCTCGACTATTACGGCAATAGCCATTGGGAAGATGGAGTGCCGGCGGTCGAATTGCGACTGAGCATGCCAGCAGGCCGCAAACAAGCGGCCGACGGACGCTTAGTAACGGCTGACATGCAATGGGCGCCGGTCAAACTGGGCGTTCATTCGGTCGAAGGGGATACGCAATACAAGTATGGGGTCGGCGATCGTCAGGCGATGGGCGCCGGTTCGTTTACGATGGCGATGGCTCCGACTCGGGCGGCGACCGTCGCGTTTCTCGAAGGGGGCCCCAACGGCGAGATCGGCGAAAAAGGGACAGTTGTTCTATTCGCCGACGGCAAGCGATTTGATATCGACGTCGCAGAAGCGATCGACCAAGAATCGCGTCCCTTGGACGGGACGAAGTTTTCGTACCGATTGACCTCCTATCTTCCTTCGGCGGTTCCCAGTCGTAAGCCGGGCGGCGGCATTCGTTGGGGAGAAGGCGAAGCGAGCGAAGTGCCGCAAAATCCGGCTGTTCAAATCGAATTGACCGAAGGGGACGCGCCGGTAGGCGAACTCGTTTTGCTAGCCGATATGCCCAACTTTAACGCTCAGGCTTTTGACGCCGAAGTTTACGGTTCTTATTGGTTTAATCATGGCGAGCGGAGTTCGGCTGAATTGCTGCAAGGGGGCGG
>JBITAD010000494.1:766-8853 GCA_044439945.1 Blastopirellula sp. JB062 | reverse complement strand
TACCCAATCGCGACGACGGCGAACAACGGGGCGTGTTTAGCGCCCAAGTTAGCTTGCCAGATTCGCTGGGAGGCGGAACATGTCGCCTGTTGGCGACCCATCTCGATCATCGCTCTAGCGACGTGGAACGCTTGGCCTCAATCCGAATGATTCGTCGTTTAATCGCCGACAACACGACGCCGACTATCTTGGGCGGCGACTTCAACGCGACGATCGACAGCGATGTGATGAACCAAGTTCGTCGCGACTGGACTTTGTCGAATCAGACCGAGCGACCGACCTTTCCGGCGTCGCACCCGGATCGGCAAATCGACTATATCGGCTTTCGCCCCGCCGACCGCTTCCAAGTGCGACAAGTGCAGGTGCTCGACGAAGCGGTCGCTTCTGACCATCGCCCGATTTTGCTTCTGCTGACGCCTGTCGGTCATTAAATCTGGTCGACCAGTTTGACTTAAGGGGGCGTCCGCAACGCTTGTCGGACCGCAGTGAGATTGCGCTGCAGCATCAAATTTTGGGGGTCGACGTTTAGGGCCGCTTGCAGGTGCTTTTCGGCAAGATCATAGCGACCGGAGCGAATGAACAGATCGGCCAAATGATTGTGCGCCTCGACATAGTCGGGGTTTAACTGGATGGCGGTCAAATAATGGATCGCCGCTTGGCGATCATCGCGTTCGGCTAAGCAGGCGCCCATTAAATACTGGGCGCGATCGCTTCGCGGGTTTTGCCGAAGTGCTTTCGTCAGGTGGGCTTGCGCTGCGGCGGGGTCGCCTTGCTGCAGTTCGATCGCGCCAAGCTTCTCATGAATCACCGGGTAATTGGGGTTAATCCGCAGCGCGATTTCCAGTTGCTCTTTCGCCTCTTCGATACGCTGGGCGTCGAACAGGAACATGCCGTAATTAAACCGGGCGTCGCCGAACGACGGGTTTTCAGCGATCGATCGACGATAGCAGCTTTCAGACAACGCCGGGTTAGGGCGATACGTTTCGAGGATCGATGCGTAATTGCTCAAGACGCGATGGTCCGACGGTTCAAGCTGATACGCTTTCCGATAGTATTGGTAAGCTTGGGCCTGATTGCCTTGTTGCGCGTATTGTTTGCCGACGTTGGTATAGCCGCGCCAGTGATGCGGCGCTTTGCGAACGACGTCTTGCCACAGAGCCATCGGCGAGTCGTATGCTTCGTTGCGCAGCGTCGTCGTCACGCCGAGGGAGAAAATGATCGTCGCCGCGAGGCAGCCGCCGACCAGGGCGCGCTGCCCCGGTTCGACCCAGCGCACGATCATCTCGTAACCGCCAAGCACGGCGAGGATGATCAAACTAAGCAGCGGCAAATACATGCGATGCTCAAACGCCAGATCGATCAACGGCGCAAAGCTCGACGAAGGGGCGAGAATCAAAAAGAACCAGCCGCCCAGAAATCCCAGCGCCGGAGCTTGGCGAATCGCCCAGATTACGCCGATCAGCAAGATCAAGATCGTCAAGTCGGCGGCGTATAAAGCGAGGTAATCGCTTGACGCGGACCAACCGTAGTCGATGTTTTGTCCCTGCGGCCAAAATGCGAGACGGATATAGCGCAAGATCACGGGACCTTGATTCAGCGCATAGACGAGCGGCGACAACTCTTCGTGAAACAGCGAGCCTCGTTTCCCGATCCAACTCCATCGTGATGCGATAAAATAGAGCAACGCGGCGATCGCCAGCAGATAGGCGGCGTAATAGCCCCACCGTTTTTTCCAAAGCTCGCGCCAACTGTCGGCCAGAAAAACGCGGTCGTACCATAAAGCGATGAAAGGTGCGGCCGCCATCACCTCTTTGGTTCCCATGCCAAGCATGCAGAACCCAAGCGATGCGGCTAACCAGCCTCGTTTGCCGCTGTCGACTCCGCGTACCAAGCAGGCCAAGGTCAACAAAAAAAAGAGCCCCATTAACGATTCGTACCGCTGCACGACGTAGGTGACGCTTTGCGTTTGCAACGGGTGAAGCGTCCAGATTAAAGCGATGATTCCTGCCAATGGAACAGCCGCCGCTTGGCATCTCGCGGCGAGTTGCGGCGTTTGAAAAGTGCGCCAAACGAGCCAGTACAGCACCAGCGCCGCCCCCAGATGAATCGTCAGATTCGCCAGATGATAGCCGAAGGGATGGACTCCGCCGGCTAGATAGTTCAGCCCGAACGTCGCGGCGCCGACGGTGCGCGGCCCTGGTCGAATCCAAGAGGCGAGCGGGGCGCTTGCCAGGCGGCGTGCGCCAGACAGCATCATTTCGTCATCGAAGACGAAAGCGCCGCGAAAGCTGTTGGCGTAAAATAACGCGCCAAGCACGACGATCAGCCCCAGCCAGAACCGATGCGTGCGATGCGGCGGAGTCGAATTAAAATGGCTCGGGGGCATGCAAGCGTCGCTAGTGACGGCGAAGAAGGGGAACTGAAACTGCCCAGTTTCGCCAGTTCACGTTCAGATATCATGAAGAATGCGTAAAGAGGCCGCCGTTTTATAGCGTCGGCCCGACCAGCCAAGGGACGAATTCTTCTTCGCCGATGCCTAACGCTTCGCTTTTGGTCGGCTTGCCGCTGGCGACCGCCAAAATTTCTTCAAAGATCTTCGCTCCCATCGCATCGACCGAAACCCCGCTCAAGATTTCGCCGGCGTTTACATCCATGTCGTCGACCATGCGTTGATACATCGGCGTGTTTGTGGCAATTTTGATCGATGGCGCAGGCTTGCAACCGAAACAACTGCCGCGACCGGTCGTAAACGCCACCACGTTCGCGCCGCCTGCGACCATGCCAGTGACGCTGGCCGGGTCGTAACCAGGCGTGTCCATCACCATTAAGCCTCGTTTTTGCGGAGCTTCGGCATATTGCAGCACATCGACCAGCGCGGTTCGGCCTGCTTTGGCCACGGCGCCGAGCGATTTTTCAGCGATCGTAGTCAACCCGCCTTCTTTGTTGCCGGGCGAAGGGTTGTTGTCGAGTTGGGCTCCGAACATGCCGACGTAACGTTGCCACCAGGCGATGCGTTCGATTAGCTTTTCGGCCACGGCGCCGCTGACCGCGCGGCGGGTCAGCAGATGCTCGGCGCCGAAAATTTCCGGCGTTTCGGCCAAGATCGCTACGCCGCCGGTCGCCACGATCCGATCGGCGGCGGCGCCTAGCGCCGGGTTGGCGGTGACGCCTGAATAGGCGTCGCTGCCGCCGCATTCGGTTGCCAAGACGATTTCGCTGGCCGAGATCGGTTGACGGCGAACGTCGTTTACGCGCGGCAGCATTTCAGTCAGTCGCGCGACTCCGGCCGCAATTGTGTTGGCCGTTCCGCCTTGATCTTGCATCGATAAGATCAGCGGCGCCCCTGCAGGCTGCGAGACGTCGTCGTCAAGCTGAATCAATTGTTCTTGGCTTACCAAGTATCCCATCGCGCCCGTCTCGCACCCTAAGCCGATCAGCAAATAGCCGCCGATGTTGGGGTGCCGCGCGATGCCGCCCATGACGCGATTGAGCGTCGCATGGGCGTCGCCGCCGAATTGCATGCCGCAGCCGCTTTGATGCGTGAACGGAATCACTCCGTCAATGTTTGGGAAATCGGCCAATTTTCGGCGGTCAAACGCCTGAGCGACATACTTAGCGACGCTGGCCGAGCAATTGACCGTTGAGATGACCGCAATGTAATTGCGTGTTCCGGCGCGGCCGTCGGCTCGCAGATAGCCGTCGAACGTTCGATCGCGGATCGGATCTGGCGACAGGGGAGTCTCGCTGGCAGTCGCATAGTCGAGATGCAGCTCGCCTAACTGCATGTTGTGCGTATGGACATGCTCGCCGGGCGAAATCGGCTGAGTCGCATAGCCGATCACCTGACCATATTTCAAAATTGGCGCCTCTGCGGGGATCGCCGTGAGTGCGACTTTATGGCCGAAGCGGACCTCGGAGACGGTCGAAATGGTGCGAGTCGCTACCGTAAATTGGTCGCCGCGGGCCAAGCTTGGGGCCGCCACGGCGACGTGATCGCTAGAATGAAGCTGAATCACGCTGGGCTGGGCAAACGACATGACGAACGCTCGGATAGTCGTAACTGTAGTAATGACAGAAGTTTATATCAATTATCGATAAACGGCACCGATTCGGCCAGACTCGGCGTAAGCCCTTTGACACGCTTCGAGAACCTTCCTAAAATGATCCGTTTACTCTGAGGCGATCGGGAACGATTGTAGTTATTGCTCCCAAGCAGCAGGGATCTCGACCGGCCGCCCTTCTCAACGTAAGTGAAGTCGCCATGGCAGTACCAAAGCGAAAACAATCGAATTCTCGTACCGGAATGCGTCGCTCGCACGACGCCCTGAAAGCCCGACAACTGCAATCTTGTCCAGATTGCGGAGTCGCGGTGCCGACTCATGTCGTTTGCCCGAACTGCGGGACCTACATGAGACGGGTCATCATTAAAGACGAGCAAGCCGTCGCCGAATAGTTCGCTCACGCGTCGCGCATTGGCGCTACGACCCGCCAACGCGACCACGAGAAGGGGAATCGCGTGAGCAAAATCGCGTTTTTGTTCCCTGGCCAGGGAGCTCAATACGTCGGCATGGGAAAGCAGCTCGCCGCTTCGAGTCCGAAGGCGGCCGAGTTGTTTCAGCGCGCTACGGAGATTCTGGGGTACGATCTGAGCGAGCTTTGCTTTAACGGTCCGGCCGCCAAGCTTGACTCGACCGTCTATAGCCAGCCTGCGTTGTTCGTCACAAGCATCGCCGCGCTCGAATCGATGCGCGAAGAGAATCCTGACGCGCTGTTGTCGTGCGAAGGAACCGCCGGGCTAAGTCTGGGCGAATACACGGCGATGGTCTTTGCCGGCGTCCTGCAATTTGAAGACGCTTTACGCGTCGTGCAAATTCGGGGAGCCGCGATGCAAGCGGCCGCCGATGCGACTCCTAGCGGTATGGTCAGCGTGTTGGGGCTCGATCGTGACCAGGTCGCCGCCGTTTGCGACCAAGCCCGAGAAAACGACACGCTCGAAATCGCCAACCTTCTTTGTCCCGGCAATATTGTCGTTTCCGGCTCGAACGACGCCTGCGAACGCGTTCCGGCAGTCGCCGAAAAGGCGGGCGCGATGAAAGTCATGCCGCTGGCCGTCGCCGGCGCGTTTCATACGCAAATCATGCAACCGGCGGTCGATAAGTTGGCCGCCGCTTTGGCTGACGTGCCGATGTCGCCGCCGCGTATTCCGGTAATTTCAAACGTTGACGCGGTCCCGCACAGCGACCCGGAAGAAATTCGCCAGTTGCTGATTCGTCAAGTTTGTTCTCCGGTTCGCTGGGAAGACTCGATGCGTTATTTGTTGCAAGCCGGGTTCGACTCGTTCTACGAAGTCGGCGCCGGTCGCGTTTTGCGCGGTTTAATGAAACGCATCGAGCGAAAAGCGGAATTCAACAATATCTCGGCCTAAGGCCGCATGCCCCTTAGCCATTTACGTTTAGGTGATTTTGAATGAGCGACACCAACCACGCCGCGTTGCCGGTCGATTTAAACGGATTTACGGCGATCGTCACGGGCGCATCGCAAGGAATCGGCCGCTCGATCGCAATCGCGATGGCCGCTCGCGGGGCGAAAGTCGCCGTCGTCGCTCGTAACGCCGAAAAACTGGCCGACACCGTCGCGACCATCGAAGCGGCCGGAGGCGTGGCCCAGGCGTACAGTTGCGACGTGACCCAGCGCGAAAGCGTCGAGCAAGTGGTCGACGCCGTGGTCGAAAAGTGGGAAAAAATCAGCGTACTGGTCAATAACGCCGGCGTCACGCGAGATAACCTGCTGCCGGTTATGACCGACGACGAATGGGACAACGTGATTGAAACGAACCTGCGCGGCATGTTTTTGTTTACGCGGGCCGTCTCCAAGCAAATGATGCGATCGCGTTTCGGCCGCATCATTAACATCAGCAGCGTTTCGGGAATCATGGGAAACCCGGGACAAACGAATTATTCCGCTTCAAAAGCGGGTATGATCGGTTTCACTCGCAGCTTGAGCCGCGAGTTAGGCAAGCGGAAAGTCACGGTCAACGCGATTTGTCCCGGCTTTATCGAAAGCGATATGACCAAAGCCTTGGGGCCGGCCGTGATGGACGAGGTGAAAAAGCGGATTCCAGCCCAGCGAATGGGCAAACCGGAAGAGATCGCCGACGGCGTCCTCTTTTTAGCGAGTCCTCAGGCTGCCTACGTAACCGGGCAAATTCTGACAATTGATGGGGGAATGACCGGTTAATCGGCCTCCCCTGATCGACGAAACTTGCTGACCTGTATACATTTAAGACTAGCGTCTCGCAAGTTCATCCGATCGAGCCGAATTGCTGCACGCCGGGGCTCTTCCACCTTGACCTGTCTTGCAGAATTCCTCTATCTTGTTGGACTTGAATTTTTAAGCTTGCAAAATTTACAACTGTAAATAAGCCAGATTCCTTGGTTTCTTGCGGAGGGCTTCACGCCGTGTCGGTACAAGAACGCGTATTCGAGATCGTCGCCAGTCAATTGGGCGTCGACCAAGACAAAATCACGATGGAGAGTTCGTTCGTCAACGATCTCGGCGCCGATTCGCTCGATACGGTCGAGTTGGTGATGGAACTGGAGGAAGAGTTCGATATCGACATTCCCGAAGACGCCGCCGACAAGATCGAAACGGTCGGACAGGCGATCAAGTTCATCGAAGAAGCTAAAAATTCGTAATTTCGTCGGCCTTCGGAAGAGTTCAAGGGAATGAAGCGACGAGTCGTCGTAACTGGCTTGGGAATCGTTACATCGCTCAGTTATCGTCTGGAAGAATTCTGGACGAAACTGACCGCGGGCGAGAGCGGCATTCACGACCTGAAGCTGCTTGATACTTCCAAATTCAAAGTGCGCTTCGGCGGGGACGTCTACGATTGGCGCCCTATCGACTACTTTGATTCGAAGGAGCTCAACCGCGTCGACCGCTTTACGCAATTTGCGATGGTCGGCGCCGTCGACGCGATTCACGATTCTAAAATTGATTTCTCGAATTATGACTCCTTCCGCTGCGGAGTGATTCTCGGTTCCGGAATCGGCGGTTTGCAAACGATCGAAGATCAAGTCGAGCGTTTGCTGATGAAAGGGCCCGACCGGGTCTCGCCGATGACGATTCCGAAGCTGATGCTCAACGCAGCCGGCGGAAATATCTCGATTCGCTACGGCTTGCGCGGCCCCAACTTTACAGTTGCGACCGCTTGTGCCAGCGCGACCAACGCCATCGGCGACGCGATGAAGGCCATTCAATACGATGAGGCCGACGTCATGATCACCGGCGGCACCGAGGCCGCCATCACGCCCATGGGCATGAGCGCGTTCGCCAACATGCGAGCTCTTTCGACTCGCAATGACGATCCGGCCAAGGCCAGTCGCCCGTTCGATCTCGGGCGCGACGGCTTCGTCATGAGCGAAGGCGCCGGCATCGTCGTGCTGGAAGAGCTCGAATCGGCGAAAGCACGCGGAGCCACGATCTACGCCGAATTGGCCGGTTACGGATGCAGCGGCGACGCCGGGCACATCACTTCGCCGGACGAAGAAGGACGCGGCGCGTCGCGTGCGATGCAAAACGCCCTGAACGACGGCGGGCTGAATCCGACTGTCATCGATTACATCAACGCCCACGGAACCAGCACGCCGCCGGGAGATCTCGCCGAAACCAAGGCGATCAAAAACGTCTTTGGCGATCATGCTTATCAACTGAGCGTTTCCAGTACCAAGGGCGCTTTAGGGCACTCGTTGGGAGCTTCCGGCGGCATCGAATTGGTCATCTCGATCATGGCGATGCGTACGTCGACCGTCCCGCCGACGATCAATCTCGAAGATCCCGATCCGAAGTGCGACCTTGACTACACGCCGAACGTCGCAAAGCAGCGAGAACTCAACTACGCGATGAGCAACAGCTTCGGCTTTGGGGGGCACAACGCCTCGGTCATTGTCGGCAAGTACCAAGATTAGCCGCCTGGTTCGGCCAATTTCGATCCTGATCCGAGCGTCTCCTTTAGCGAGACGCTTTTTTTATGCGCTTATCGGCTGCGTCCGAGGCTTCAGCGAAGGAGGGGGTTATGCCGTATGTAA
>JBITAD010000494.1:0-756 GCA_044439945.1 Blastopirellula sp. JB062 | reverse complement strand
AACGTTGGTCTGAGGGCGAAGTACGTTTTGCGGTGAATAGAATAGGACGCTGAACGGCTAATTCGTCGGCGTAAATAAAGAAACGTGGGGCCTTAGGTTGAATGTGCCGGTTTGCGCAGCCAAAATTGATAACGAACCGAATACGACTGATATCTTCCCGTCATTGATAGTTTTGGAGTTGCCATGTTGCGTTTACTAGCCTCCTTTCGAGTTCTTACCGCCGCGATTGGTTTTTGCTTCGTGCTCTCGTTCTCGGCACGTCAGGCGGCGGCGGTTCCTTTCTTTTGGGAAGTCTTTGAAAAGCATTACGTTCAGCCCGACGCCAAAGATGACAAGGTCAAGCAGTTTTCGGCCGCCGCTGCGACGGCTAAGTGCAACGTTTGCCACATTGACGGGAAGTCGAAAAAAGAACGTAACCCGTACGGCGCCGCGTTGGCCGAATCGCTGAAGAAAGATAACTTCAAGAAAGAGCGTCTAGAAAAAGAGCGTGACAAGGCGGAAGCGGAAGTGATCGCTGCGCTAAAAGCGGTCGCCGACAAAAAAGAGAATGACAAGGCCAAGCCGTATGGCGAACTGATCGCCGCCGGATCGTTGCCGGCCGCGACCGCCGATGCGAAAGAAAAAGCTCCGGCCGAAGAAATGAAGCCGGAAGAAAAGCCGCAAACGGAAGAAGTCGCGGCCATCTCGCCGGAAGAAATTGCCAAGCTAAAAGCGGACTTGCGAGCCGAGATGCAAGCCGAATTGACGGCTGCCAAG
>JBITAD010000493.1:0-9038 GCA_044439945.1 Blastopirellula sp. JB062 | reverse complement strand
CCTGTCAGGCAATGACGAGATCGAAGGGATGAGCGATTACGACCTGTTCGCTCGTTCGGTGGCCGACAACTTTGTAGAAGATGATCAGCGCGTGATGAAATCGGGCCGCTCGCTGATCAATCGAGTCGAGGCTTGGCGCGATGATCGAACGGTGCGGACCAGCAAGTTTCCGTTAAGAAATCGCCAAGGTCGCGTGGTCGGACTCATGGGGACCTTTCAGGTTTGCCAGCACAAACAACGGGCTGAAGTCGTCGATCCTGACTTGCAAAAATTGGTCGATTCGATGCGAGCGAATCTGCATTTGCGACCTTCGATCGAAGAGCTTGCCCGACAGGTTTATATGTCAGAACGACAACTGCGGCGGCGATTTCAGAAAGCGTACGGCGTCTCGATTCAGCAGTACCAGATAACGATGCGCATTGATGCGGCGAAAACGTTATTAGGCGAAAATCAGTTGTCGCTCGTAGAGATCGCCTTGCGACTCGGTTTCTGCGATCAAAGCGCCCTGACGCGCTGCTTCCGCAGTCGAGTCGGAATCACCCCGCAACGCTATCGCCGACAACTGAATCAGAACTCGGATTGAACGAAAACGTTTGCTATTTGGCGACGGCTGGATTTAATCATTAGGGAATACGAATTTTGCAGATGCTTCAGTGGTTAGTCATTACTATGCGGTCCTACCGTTGATATCGGTTGCAAGATTGATTTTTGCGACGCAGTTTGAAACCTCATTCGGCTTCGATTGCCAGAATTCGGAGACCTGCTTCGACCTCCTCGCATTTCGCCAGAATCAGAAATTTCCAGGCACGAACATCGTTTTGAAACCGGGTCTACTGAACTTCGCCTGGGCCATTTCATACAGCCTTTCGCCTTTTGATACTCGCCGACATGGAAGCATTTGCCATCTACAATGGAACGTTTGCGGCGTGCTGCTACGAAGTCGTCTGGAATCTGCCGATCGGCTCGGGGCGAGAATCTCTGTCGGGCGCTTCCGTTGATAGGAGAATAACGCCGAATGTCATATCGCTCTAAGGCCTGATTCATGCCCGCGTTTGGGCTGCTAATGTTCCAGATTATAGCGTGGTCGAACGTTTTTTCGTCGTTTTATGGGATTGGCGTTTTACGGGATTGTTACGTCTTGCAGGATGAAGGAGGCGGTTAAGACGGCGGCTAGGGCCAGCAGGTTGCAGAAGATGGCGAGCACCCACCAAGGAAGCGAGTTGCGCGCCGAAGGTTGACAAGATTTCGCCCCGCGGGCGTAGCCGGCGAAGGCGATCGCATACGAGAGGACGGCGACCAGCACCAAGGTCATTCCTAGCGCTGCGACGGCCCATCTCGGTTCGGCGTGCGGCATGATTTTGGCGATCGCCAGGCCGGTCGCCATCGAGGCTAAACCGGTGCGGATCCATGCCGAGCAGGTACGTTCTTCGGCCATCAGCGCTCGATCGAATCCAGACATGGGGTCGGTCGATTCGGCAGTCGTTAACGCCTCGTTTTCGTTATTCATGCTTCGCTTTATCAAGTAGGCTTTCGGTTCGCTGGCGTTGCAAGATTCGCTCCATGACTTCCAGTTCGGTGTAATACATGGCGCTGGGATCGATCCCTTGGCGGTCAAGCCATTGCAGGTGCTCGCTCATCTCGGGCTGGCGGGCGTAGGCTGGCAAAAGTACCAGCCAGATCACCGCCAAGACCGTGACGACGAGCGTCAGGGTCAACCATTTTTGCGTCTTTAAGGCTCGCATCATGGCGTGACCGAAGTGGGGAAGACGATCTTGAACATCAGGTAAGCCATGGTCAGGGTCAGGATCAGGTTTAACGATTGACCGCAGACGTACAAAATCAACGGCTTACCCCCTTTGAGTTGCGGCAGGAGCTGTTTGAAATTGGTTTCGAGCCCGATGCATACGAACGCGAGACAGAAGAGCCAGCCGCGTAACGTTTTGGTCGAACCTTTGATCATGGCGTCGACCAATTCGGGGCCGGCGGTCATGGTCGAATAGAGGATCGAAAACAGGATCGACATCGCCACAAAGCCGAGCACGAACTTCGGAAAGCGGTACCAAATTTCGGAGACGCCCAGGCTGGGGCCGTTGGGGTCGCGTTCGACATAGGTGACCCAATAGATCGCAACGCAAAATGCGGTGACGCCAATCAAGATATTTTGAATCATTTTGACGGTTGCGGCGACTTCTAGCGCTTCGTCGCCGAGCACGGCCCCGGCGGCGGCGACCGCCCCGGTCGAGTCGATCGTACCGCCGAGCCAGGCGCCGCCCAAGATCGGATCGATGCCGGTCGCTTTGATGATCGCAGGCAGCACGACCATCATGATGACGGTGAAGCTAAGCGACATGCCGATGGCGAGCGAGAGTTCTTCTTTCTTCGCTTTGCAAGCGGCCGCCGTCGCGATCGCCGCCGACACGCCGCAGACCGACATATCGGCCGAAACGACCATGTTTAGCGAACGCGACGGAATCTTTAAGATCTTCTGGCCAAAGATGTAAGTCGAAACCAAGACGACCGGCGTGACGACCCAAGCGACGAAAACGCCCGGCAGCCCAAGCGCGAGTAAGCGGCTCATTAAGACTTCGGCGCCCAGCAGCACCAATCCGGTTTTGATAAAGAACTCGGTCATGATCGCGGGCTTCATGAACGAGGGGGTACCGACGATGTTGCTGATGATCAGACCGACCAACAGCGCCCATAACGCATATTCGAGATTGTAGGCTTTCAGCACGGTGTGACCCGCCATGACGTAGGCCAGCGCGGCAAGCAAAAAGATAAGCGGAAAGCCGAGCAAAAAGCGGGAGACCGATTTGCCGCGAATCCGCATGGCGCCTGCGAACAACGCCGCCAAAACCAAAAAAGTTCCGCCGATACCGATCAGCTTGCCGTCGAGCGAAGCGAGCGGATTCGAGTCCCAACTGCCGGGCTTCGCCAGATATGACTTTAAAGGGCTGACGACCTGAAGCGGATCGCCTAGCTCGACGCTTTCGGCCAGACCGGCCGGTCGCCCGAACCAAACGGCGGCAAAGGCAAGCGCCAGCAATAGCGCGCCGCACCAAATCGCCCACCAATCTTCGTTGGTTCGCATATCGACCCAGAGGCTAGGTCGCTCGGGCGGCAAGGCGATTGCGGCGTCATCGTCGTTTTCGGGCGAAGCGGGGTCGGGAGATGCGCTCATCGTGATTCTTTCGTCGTGGGCGGAAGTTAAGGTAGGAAATTCAAGAGGCGATAGGGAATGGAGGCTGGTTGAACGGGGCGCCTCCGATTGATTGCGTTCTCGCTAATAAGGTTTATTGACTCGCGTTGTTGATGCTCGCACGAACGAGCTGAAGCAAGCGGATCAGTTCTTTCTTTTCTTTTTGCTTGAGACCTTTGAGCAAATGGTTCTCGAAGTCGCGAAGTTCTTCGCTGGCGGGACGAACTAGTTTGCGTCCTTTGTCGGTGATCGCGACGTAGACGGTTCGGCGGTCGGTTTCGGAACGCCCGCGAGTTACGAGCTCTCGGCTTAACAGGCGATCGACCAATGCCGTTACTGCAGGCACGATTTGGACCAGGCGTTCGCCGATCTCGCCGCAGGTTAGCGGGCGATCTTCCATGTCTAGGATGCGCAACAAGTTGTATTGCGAAAAGGTCAATTCGCGCGGGCGAAAGAATTGAGAGAGTTGATTATCGAGCTGATCGCCGGTTCGCGCGAGACTGACGACGACCTCTTGCGAGACGCTCGCAAAGGGTTGGCATCGTTTTAATTCGTGGTACAGGTCTTCCATCGAAGTGAGCAGGCCCAAATAAGATGCGAGAAAACGAAGGTCGTTTCAGCGGTACTGTTGACCGGTTTGAATTTTATGCATAAAATAAAAATCAATCAAGAGAACCTGCCTTAATTTTTAAACTCGGTCACGGACGCCCGGTTGCGGGTCTCCGCGTGATCGTTCCCTGCCCTACGAAAGCCTGCCATGCAAACGACTGCCATCATCGGAGGCGGCTTCAGCGGAACGTTGTCCGCCGTCAATCTCGCTCGATTCGCAACCACGCCGCAACGCGTGGTCATTATCAACTCGGGGCGTCCTTTCGGCCGGGGAACGGCCTATGGAACGACGCGCGACGAGCATTTGTTGAACGTCGCCGCCCGAAATATGTCGGCTTTTCCTGATCAGCCTGATCACTTCGTCGATTGGTTGCGCTCGCGTTGCGACTGTGACAAGGTGCGCGACGACGCGTTACGAGAAACCTTTATTCCGCGTCGCATTTACGGAGACTATGTCCGCGGTCTGGCCGTTCATTATTTGGGAGACGCTGATCCTCGCAGTCAGGTCGAGTGCCAGATCGTCGAAGATTCGGCGATCGATATCGAGCCGCGCGGCGAGAGCGGCGGCGTGGTCGTGTTGGAGCATGGCAATCCGATCGAGGCGAATTCGATCTTGCTGGCGACCGGCAATCAACCTCCGTCGGGCTTACCAGGCTCCGGCAAGCTGGAAAACGACCGCCGATATTGCGGCAATCCGTGGATGAACTGGCATGAGAACGTCCCCAGCGAAGAGAAGCATATCGTCATTTTGGGGACCGGATTGACCGCGGTTGACGTGATCGTGACTTTGCGAAACCAAGGTTGGGGCGGCAAGATTACGGCGATTTCGCGCAACGGCATGTTGCCGCAGCGGCATTTTCGCGGCATCGAATGGCCGACGGCGGTTCCGGACGACGGGCAAACGCGTTCGTTAAAAGAGTTGGTCAAGCTGATTCGACAAGATTGCGAGCGATTGCGCGGCGTCAGTCAGAACCCGGCGATCGCGGTCGACAAGCTGCGCGGCAGAACGCAGCAGTTATGGCGCGATTTGTCGGTCGACGAAAAACGTTTGTTTCTGAAAACTTACGCCGCCGATTGGAACACGCTGCGGCATCGCATCGCCGGACCGATCCATGACGCGGTTACCGATTCGCTAGACTGCGGGCAGCTAACCATTGTGCCGGCCGGCATTACCTCGCTTGCGGCAGGCGATACTTCGATTGAAGTTCATCTAGCCGACAAGCAAGGAAACGTCGCCCTGGTGAATGGTGATCTGGTGATCAATTGCACGGGCCCCAAGTCGCGATTTTCGGATTCGCAAATACCTTTGTATCGCAATCTGTTCGAGCGCGGTTTGGCGAAGCCGGACGATATGGATATGGGGATTGCGATCGCCGATGACTTTGCCGTGATGAGTGACGCCGATCAGGCTTCGGCATGGCTGTATGCTATCGGCCCGATCTTAAAGGGAAGCCTGTGGGAAACCGTCGCGGTGCCGGAGCTTCGCCAACAGGCGTTGCATGCGGCCAAGTCGATCCTCAAACAAACGCCTGTCCAATGGTCGGCCCAAGACACGATCGAGTACTGCATCTAGCTTGCATCTCGATTCCTATAGTCGAAGCTGCTTGGGGTGAGAAACGAAGTTGGCCCCTTTCAGCAGCGTTCGCTCAGCCATGCGGACGCTTCCCAAATCACAGAAGGCAGGCGGCGCGCCGAGACGCCCCCCTGCTGTTGGCTGTTGTTGAGCGGTTCTTCAAGCAAGCTGATTGAAGAAATCTGAGCCCCAAACAGCGATGCCGATTTGGCGCGCGAGTGGGCGCCGCAGCTTGGCTAGCGAGCCATTTCTTAGGCGTCATGCTTTGATTGCCTAGCCCGACAAGTGCGGCTCCTATAGGGGGGGCTGGTCGGCTTCTAGCAACCTGGCTTCATAAACCTGGGGACATAGGCAGGGTGGTCCACTATGAAGTTTTGGTCAACAAAGTACCAGAAAGGTGCATCGAACGCGCAAAATGCTGGCTTAATAATAAAAAAACGGATATGTTTTGGATTTGACTTGTCATCTCCTCTATTTCCGAGCGTAAAAATGCGGCATTCAAAACCTGGTTTTACTCTGGTGGAACTACTCGTTGTGATAGCGATTATCGGGGTGTTAATCGCTTTGCTTTTGCCGGCGGTTCAGCAAGCTCGCGAGGCGGCGCGACGCAGCGAATGCAGTAACAACCTGAAGCAGTTTGGGTTGGGTTTGCACAACTTTCATGACACTTTCAACTTCTTGCCGCCGCTGGTGAATCACTCGGGGCGCGCTTCTTCGTTCGTGCATCTTATGCCGTTCATGGAGCAGCAGAACGCTTATCAATTGTTGAACGGCGGAAATTCGGGATCGACCAAGACCCATTTGGGCGATCACATGGAGACCAATTGGGATCGGTTGACGACCGCCGAGCGAGAAGCGTTGGGATCGATCAGTTTTATGACCTGCCCCAGCCGACGGAGCGGTTTAAACATGAAGAACGACGGGCTAGGTCGCGGACCGTTGGCGGATTACAGCGCCAGCGGCTACTCGAATCATCCGGCGTTCTATTTGAATCACGATAGTGACGAGCCGGATCAGGTGAACCTGAATATGAGTCTGTTGCGGATCGGCAAACCGCGAACGCAAGACCGAGACGGTTGGGCGACGGCGACCGGCCGAGATACGTTTAGCCGGGTTGTCGACGGCTTGTCGAATACGTGCGCCTATGGCGAGAAATCGATGGCGCAAGATTATGTGGGCAAATGCTGCGAAGCGGACGGGGTCGACGGGTCTTTCCTTTTCATCGACGGCAATTGGCGCGAGTATCTGGCCGCTTCTTCGGTTCGTTTACCGCTGGGACGCGGCCCGCATGATCCGACGATGGCCGGTCGAACCGGACACGGCGGCTGGCACCCGGGGGTAACGTTGTTGTTGTTCGCCGACGGCTCGGTTCACAACATTCGGCTTACGATCTCGCAAGCGGTTTTAGAAGACTTGGGGCACGTTTCAGACGGCGCCGTGATCGCCGGCTTGTAGTCGAGCGATCTGTCCGTTCTCGTGCTTGCGCACCACTCGCATTTATTGAGGAAAGCATGGCTAACCACTTCTGCGCGATCGTCTTCTCGGCTTGTTTATTCGGCCTTGTCGGCTGCGGACTGCCTGGCGGTAACGCTCCGGTGCAAGGAATCGTCTTATTTGAAGATTCGAAACCGGTCGACGCGGGCAACATCGCCTTTGACGACGGGACGTATTCCGACCGAGCTTTGTTGACCGCCGACGGCAGTTTTGTCGTCGAAGACGGACTGCCGCCGGGCAACTATCGGGTGACGTTGTCGTCGGCTTGGGGCGATACGCCGACCGCTAAGCCGCTAGTGCATCCTCGTTACGGCAGTTACGACACGACTGACCTGTCCGTCGAAATATTGGACCAGTCGAACGAATTGCGTTTGACCGTCAATCGCCCAAAAAGGTAACGAGCTAACGGGAGGGGAGCGTCAAGGGCGAACAAGGCCGATTGCATTCGGTCTTGTTCGCTTTCGCTCACCACGCGATCGAGTTCGCAGCCCGCATGATCGTTAAACCTTCGCCAAAGGACCTGGGCTGCCTAGGCGGCGATCGCAAGCCGTTTTTTCAGTTCGACGGCGAGGGAGGTCGATGTAGAGAAGCGTGTGATAGTTTCTCTAGGAGGGTCGCTTGTGCTGAACTCAGAGCTCCGAACTTTGCAGACGTACGTCGCCGAATGTGCCGCCCGAAATTTGATTCAGTGGTGGTTTGAATCGCGTGGTACGCCTGCTCGGGAAAGCCTGAACAAGGCGTTATTCGATCGTCGTACCCATGGTTTGAAATCGTTATCGTCGCCGGCTGTCCGACGCGCGGTCTGGCAATGCGCCTTACGGCATAAGGCGCTGCATACGATGATCGCTCGCTCGGCAGGCGTCGCGGCAAGCGACGAGCCGCTGCGACAAGGAGATCGCATTCGGCTACGCGTTTCGCTGCCGATTCTTGACGGTGCGGGGCGCATTATTCGGGTGCATCGCGGCGGCGAAACATGGCGCGTGGTCGGTCGCGACGGCGAGCGTTCGGTTTGGCTTGAGCAGCCCGACGGTCGTCGCCAAATCTGGGAAAACGACCGCGAAATTTTGTCGCAGTTCGAACGGCTGGCGAGCTAGGCGATCTAGCCGGATGCTATTCCGCTTGTTTTTTGCGGACGAGTCGACTGACCTGTTTAAATTGCGGATCGTCGGCTCGCTCGCACCATTCGAACATCGTCGCTTCGGTGGTCGTGAGCACGGCGCCGGCCGCTTCCAACCTTCGCAGCGCGATCTCTTTGTCGGAATCAAATCGAGATCCGATCGCATCGACTGCGATATAGACGTCAAAGCCGGCCGAGAGCAGGTCGAGCGCGGTTTGTTGCACGCAAACGTGCGCTTCGACCCCGGCTAACAGCAACTTATGCACGCCGCGGGAGGGCAAGTCGGCGAGCAAGTTGGAAACGCCGCAGGCGCTGAAGGTCAGCTTCTCAGGCAAATCGCCCAGCAATTGACGAATAGGCTGAACCGTGGGACCTAGTCCTTTGGGGTATTGTTCGGTCGCCAAGATCGGCATCTCAAAAATTTGAGCGGTTAAAATCAGCCGCTCCGCATTTTCGATGATCGCGGCGCCCCGCTCGATGACCGGCAGCAAACGCTCTTGCAGGTCAATCAGCAGCAGCGCCGTATCGCGGCGAGACATCAAGCAAGGGCTGCGCAGCAAATTGGGAGAATCGGCGGAGACGTTCATAGTTCGCAAGCGGTCCTAGCCGCGAGAAGTTCGATCCGTCACAATAGCGAAAGATCAAAACCCAGGAAAACCAGTGATGAAAATACGTTCTACCACGATTTTGACCGTACGGCATAACGGTCGGGTCGCGATCGGCGGCGACGGCCAAGTTACCATGAACTCGTCGGTCATGAAATCGGATGCGCACAAGATTCGCCCCCTGCTCGGCGGCAAGGTCGTTTGCGGTTTCGCCGGCTCGACGGCCGACGCGTTTTCGTTATTAGAACGCTTCGAAGGGAAGCTGAAAGATTACCCGAGCAACGTTCCGAAAGCGGCGACCGAGCTTGCGAAAGAATGGCGAACCGACCGCGCAATGCGTCGACTCGAAGCGCTGATGACCGTGGTTAGCGAAGAACATACGTTTTTGATCAGCGGCACCGGCGACGTAATCTTCAACGGCGGCGGCTCGCTGTGGGGCAC
>JBITAD010000492.1:0-9084 GCA_044439945.1 Blastopirellula sp. JB062 | reverse complement strand
GGATGATTTCAGAAAGTAACAGCCGGGCATGCGTAAACCGCCGCTGGATCGTTTTCGTCGAAACGCCCAACAACGAGGCGGCGTCGGCATGCGTCATTTCGGCGTACCACAGCAGCGAAAACGTCTCGCTTAATTCCTCGGGCAATTTTTCGATCGCTTCGTGAAACTCGGCCCACTGAGCCAACGTCATCGGCCCTTCTTCCGCCCCTTGGCGCGGCAACTCGGCCAAAGCGAAATGCGACTCATGATTGGCCGCCTCGGCCAACGGGCCCAAATGATGCCGAGCCAAATCAATCAACGTGCGGCGAATCTGCATCGTCGCCAAACCGAAAAAGTGACGCGCCGATTGGGGACGCACCTGTTTCAAACTGCGATAAAGCCGAATTACCGCTTCCTGAAAGACGTCGTCGGTCTGCTCCCACCGCGCCAAACGGGGATAAGATCGCAACATCGCCCTCGTCTGCCGTTGAAGCCGCTGCAGCGCACGCTCTAAGATCAGATCGTAGGCCGCCGCCGGATCTTGCCGTTCAGCGAGTAGAATCGCTTCGATTTGTTGCGTTGTGCTTGCGGTCGACTCCAAAGCCAGCTCCCCTTGCGACGAGAAAACTGCTAGCGATAACCACTTACCGCCAATAGGGTAATTCTAACCGCCCGCAGGCCCAGAATCACGTATCTGCGCAAAGAAAGCGTAAACCAGCCGCCGCGACGGACATTTTTTTCGCATCGCGGCTCAATTCCAACTGCGAAGCTCGCCTATCAACCGCCGCGGCTCGCGATTTTGGGATCCGACTCAAGATCAAAGTCGAACGTATTGGGCCCCTCCGGCGAGACGACGACGCTAAATCCCGATTTTTCAAAATCGGCATACTTTTTCGCCGTCAGACGCACTTTTTTTAACGGCCGCGAAGAGCGCAGCCCGTCGACGCTTTCGCTCGGCTCCGGACCGTACGGTATCCAATCGTTCTTCTCAATCGAGACGAGAAACTCCCCTTCGATGACTCCGTCGTAGTCTTCAAAGGTCGTCATTTGATACTCGCCGGACTCGTTGGTGCTCGCCGTCCCCGAGTAGTCGCCGTCTTGCGCCGAAAAGATCACGATAGCGTCAGACAACGGTTGCCCATCCTCGCGGACCACGCCATGCGTTTTATAAACCGGCGGACGCATCGCCGTCCATTTGTCTTCGCCGGTGCTACAACCCGCAAACGCGATCATGACGGGAATCGCCCAAACGGCGACAAGAATTCGATAGTACATGAGAGTTTGGCCTGCTTACTAAGAAAAGGATATAGAAAGAACTCCGACCGATCTCCGCGACGAAGCGATCCGAGATCGCCTTCGCCGCTCGTGTTGCCGCGTCGCTTAAATCTCCGGGATGATCTCTTGCCCGGCGCGCGTTCCCAAAGCGCCCCACACGCCCGACTTGCTCGGCCCGCTGCGGCTTGGATGCGCTAAGTTGCCAGCGTCGATATTTTCGCTAATGAAGCGGACCGAACCGTCGCCCAAGACCAAGTTAACCCCGCCGGTATGCATCGACTTAGGAGGGATCACGCCTTGCAAGCCGGCGAAATCGGCGCAAACGGCCGAGTTGGGCGGCAGCGTCGTATTGAAACTGGCGATCGCCATCATTCCATCCGCCCACCGACTGCCGGGCGCACGATTACGATCGATCGCCGTCGTCGCCGTATAGCCCGTAAATTGATTATTGATCCAGGTCGCTCGGCAACCGGCGGGGCTTTGCGTATTGATCCGGCTGACCGCAGTAAAACCGTTGACCGGTCGCCCGTCGCCGTCATCTTCGCCGACCAACGTTTCCGACATCATGGCCGTGTTCGACAGGCCGTCGGTGACGTCGCGAAATGCGAATTTATTGGGGCCGCCGAAGAGACCGCGCACGCTCTCCACTTCATGCAAATTGTAAGAAACGTCGCCGATGCAAAAGACGTAGTTGGTATAAGACAGGTTATTGATCGGATCGGTGACCGAAGGCGCCGACGGGCATTTTAGCTCGCCGATTTTCACCGTGTTGCCGCCGGAACCTGACCACGGAACTTTGGGGTCCGCGACAATCGCTTCGTACGCCGCCCCTTGCTCGAAAAACGGCAGCATGCCCACAAAAGGACTGTAACGATTCGCCGCTTCGTCCGGTCCCGACCAGCCTAAGGGCAAACTGTTGAACGTGTCATGATAATTATGAAGCGCCAGGCCGAACTGCTTGAAATTATTCATGCACTGCATCCGCCGCGCCGCTTCTCGCGCCTGTTGCACCGCAGGCAACAACAAGCTGATCAACACGCCGATAATGGCGATCACCACTAACAACTCGACAAGCGTAAAACCGAATCGATAACTTTTTTGTCGTACTGTCATAATAGGGCTCTCAAAGAAAAGAAAGTATGAAAAATTGTGCCCGCACAGCCCAGAGAAATCTGGGATCTGACTGTGACGCTTGACTGACGCAGGGCCTCCCAATTTAGGAATTCGTATTCAGTGAAAAGGGCGACTGGGAGACGCCGGCGTCTCTCTGCCGCAACCGTTTGATTAACCGAGCATTTCGGGCACGATCCCGGTACTATCGCCATGCCGCTCGGCGTTGACTCCGATGCCGCGCAGCATGGTGAGCCAGGCGTTGCAAAGGGGCGTATCTTCTTCAACCACGATGTTTTGGCCCAGCTTGACTCCGGCGCCTCCGCCGGCGATTAACGTCGGGCAGTTCGTCAAATCGTGTCCCGTCCGAATATTGCTGCCGTAGGCCAGCGCGACATTGTCGAACAAACGGCTGCCGTCCGCCTCGCGGGTTTCCTTTAATCGATCGAACAAACCGGCCAACAACATGCTTTGCGTCCGATCGCGCAGTTGCGAGCAGGCCAGTTTCTCGCCGCGGGTCGAGTGATAATGACTCATGTCATGCGGCGCCACTTTGTTGCCGATGCTCGTCAGCAAAAACGCCACCGGCTGACGATACGTAATGACCCGAGTGCTGTCAGTCTGAAATGCGGCGACCATCAGGTCGTACGTCAGCTTGATTTCATCGCGCCCCGCCAAATCGGAAGCGGGCTCGTCGAAAGGAGCGGCGGGGCGGGGTTTGTCCATCCATTTCTCATCTTTACTCAAGCGGTTTTCGATGCTGCGGATGCTCTCGAAGTACTCGTCCAGCTTCTCTCGATCATGATGGCCGAGCGAACGCTGCAGACTGCGCGCGTTTTCTAAAACCGCGTCTAACACGCTCCGTTTCTGCGCAATCATTTGCCGGCGTTGCTCGATCGGCAGCGAATCTTTCGAGAATAAGCGATGATACGCTTGCAGCGGCCCATTCTCACCGCCGATCGGCTTGCCGCTCGCGTCCCACGCCAATGACAAGCCGGGGCCATGCCCCGACCGATCGCCAGGCTCGCTATGATTCAATTGCAGCGAAGCGAACCGGGTATGCTTGCCAAACTCGACCGCCGCGACCTGATCGGCCGAGATCGTGTTGCAATAGCTCTGACCAGGCTGCGAGTAAGGATTGGCCCCCGTCAGCCACCAGGTGCTGCCGGCGTGTCCTTCGACCGAGTATTTGTTGCGCAGTCCCTGCACGATCGAAAAGTCGGCTTTGTGCCGCTCGAGCGGCACAAGGCCGCCGGGCAGCGCATAGTCGGCGCCGGGCGTCTGCTTATCGGGAAACCAAGACTCTTCGGTCACTCCCCAGCCAAAGCCGAGAAACGCCAGCCGTTTGGGCGGAGCCGCCGGCGCGGCCGCTTTCGCAAACCGGCGAAACCCTAACGATTCGAGAAAAGGCAACGCCACGACCGCCGAGGCGGAACGCAACGCTTGGCGACGACTTACGATGGATGAAGACATGCGAGGCTTTCCCTATTTCGATTGAAATTCTTTGCTTTGGATCAAGGTTTGTACGTAAGTGCGAATCGCATAGTCGCTCTCTCGCCCTGTACGGACGAGCTCTTCCAACAACGGCTCGTCGGAGAAACCGGCAGGCCGCCCCAGCGCGTATTGGACCAACGCTTCTGAAAAGCCCCGCGCAAAGTCGTCTTTGTGCGAGCTGATCAAGTCTCGGAGTTCAAAGTAGTTCTCAAAGGCCGGCCCGTCGTGCAAAGCGCCCGACGCGTCGATCTTCCAAGTCAATCGCGGCTCGGAGGTCGGTTTTCCGTTGTCGTCGACCACCTGATAACTATCTTCCGTGCGCCATACGCCGACCGCGTCGAAGTTTTCTAAACCGAAACCGATCGGGTCAATTTTGCGATGACAACTGGCGCATTGCGGCTCTTCCTGATGAGCCGACAGCCGTTGCCGCGTGGTCAACGGCTTGCCCGCAAGTCGCGCAAGCTGCGGAATGTTCGCAGGCGCCGGTGGCGGCGGATCATGCAATAACTTGCGCAGTACCCAAGCCCCGCGCTCAACCGGACTGGTCGTATCGCCGTTGCCTCCCATCAAGTGAACCGCCGCCATTCCCAACAAACCGCCTCGCGGCGAACCTTCGGGCAGCGCGACCGGGCGAAAATGGTCGCCATGCACGTCTTCGATTCCGTAGTACTGGGCCAGCAGCCCGTTGACGACGACGTAGTCGGAATTCAGCAAGTCGCTCAGCGGACGATCTTCTCGCAACAATAACCGCAGCGTCTCGTAGATTTCCGCTTTCGCCGCTTGCCGGGTGCTGTTATCAAACCGGGGATGGTGCGCTTGATTGACTTGAAAAAAATCAAGTCGCTCAAGTCCGAGCCATTGATACGTGAAAGAATTGACGAAATCGATCGAACGCGGATCGTCCAGCAGTCGGGTCGCTTGCGCCGCCAACACGTCGGGCTTTCGCAATTGACCTTGATCGGCCAGCTTGATCAGTTGGGCGTCGGCCGGAGCGCCCCATAAGAAATAGGAGAGCCGATTGGCGAGCTCTCTCTCGCTTAACCGCCGGGTTTGATCCCCTTCCTGCGGTTCGGCATGATACAGAAACATGGGCGAGGCCAACACGATCGCCAACGTCTCTTTCAGCGCGTCGCTATACTTGGCGCCCGCTTGCCGCTGCTCTTCGTAAATCTGGACCAGTTGATCGATATAGTCAGGCGAAGGCGATTCGCCGCGAAAAGCCGCTGCCGCAAACTGTCGCAGCGCGGTTCGCACTTCGTCAAGCGCTGGCGCCGCCGATTTGTCGTCGAGCGGAAGCTGACTTATCGCGACGATCCCCGGTGCCTTCGACTGCCCCGTTCGCGGCACGCGTTCAATTTCGATCCAGTCGATCCATAAAGCGAACGTACGTCCGATGCCGTCGTTCGCTTCTCGCCCTTGGCGAGCGATGCGCGTCGCTTGAACCCAGTCGTCGCGCGTCCCTTTTTCGCGAAGATAAAGCGAACGATTCGCACGCAACTTGTTCGCCCGGGTCATCGTCAACGGAATTTCGACGATTTGCGGCGATTCGATCGTACCGGTGATCTCGTGCGCGCTGATCGCTTGTTGAGAGCGCGGGTTGATGCCGAATTCGAGATACGATCGCTCTGGGGTCGCATGCTCGGTCGCCGCCGCGCGAAAACGGACGACGTACTCGCCGACCGGCCAGCTAAAAGGAACTAGCAAATTGATCGTCGCGTTATCGAGCACCGAGGGATGTTCGTTCGGAGCGGCGAGATACGCGCCGGTTTCGATTTCAGGCTGCTCGAGGTAGTAGCGATGGTAGGGCAAATGAAAAGGACTGGAAGCCGTAATTGCTTTGTCGGCGTTGTTTTCGCCCGTTTGAAAGCCAAACGTTTCCGGCGCCGCGACGCTGGGAAACTTTTTCCAATTTCGGTAGAAGATGTGCCGATGCTTGCCCAAAGGTCCGGCCCGGATTTCTTCGACGATCGCGGCGTTCTCAGGACGTTCGACCGCCTGGTCGACCTGCTCCATCCAACGTTTAGCGCGCTGCTGGGCGTCGAGCTGATACTCGATATGCTCGGCCACTTTTTCCGTAATCGCTTCGGTCTCGAAACGGAGCTTCCGCTCGACGCCGGCTGCCGCTTCCCACTCGAACGCTTCGTCAAGCGCTTCGCGCCCCAGCGCCAAATACTGCTGGAACTGGGTGCTGGAGATGTAGAGATTCGATCCGTCCGTATCGAACGCGCCGCTGCCGGTATCGGAGAGAAGATCGCTGACGTTGATCTCGACCCCCAGCAACTCTCGCAACGTGTTGCGATACTCGCGGCGGTTGAGCCGCCGCATCGTAATCACTCCCTTGCGATCGGCGAAGTGACGCCGAGCGTCGACCATGACATGCGCTAAGTGATCGAGAAAATCGGCTTTCTCTCCCTTGTCGAGCGCCGGCTCGCCGGCCGGCGGCATTTCGCCCGAGTTCAACGCTCCCAGCACCTTTTGCCAACGGGCCGCAGTCGCGTTGTCGCTGAGTTCGAGCGGCAAGTTGTCGATGCGAAATCCGGCTTCCGCTTCTTCGCCGCCATGACAATCTTGGCAATGCTGCAAGAGAAACGTATGGAACTTCTTTTGCACGGCGGCGACAGGTCGCTCCGCTTGAACGATCTGCACGGCCCCCAGGCCGATCGCCAGCGAAACGAGCGAAGTCAACGCAAATTTCATCGTCGTCATAGGAATCCGTTGAGTGGGCGCGCCCGCCGACTAGCGAGCGTAATTGGCGAGCGTCACGTGAATGTCGTCGATGTAATGGCCGGCGAAACTGATCCGGCGTATCGAGTCGGGCGAATGACCGTAGGTCACGGAAATGTGAATCAACAAAAAATCGACGTCGGGCGAAAGCTTCAATTCGCTGTAGCCCTGTTGCCAGGTGGTCGGATCGTAGTCGAGCGGTAAATTTTCGCGGGTCATCGCCAACGAATACCGTTCGGCCATCGGCGCGACCAACATCGCGGCGTCTTGAGCCGCTTCGGCCGGCAAGGCGATAATGCCGACGGAATATCGGTATTCTTCGTTCGAGGGAAGAAGCGAGGTATTAAACAGCGCGGTCGCGCTGACCAGGGCGTTGCCGTCGCCGATTTGCTTGCGATAAGGACGCAGATCGATCAACCGCAAGAGGTCGCCGCAGTAGCTCCCTTCCGGGTCGGGTTTCCCTTCGTAATCGGCCCGCAAGATTCGCAACATCTTATCGCCGCTCGGAGGTTGAACCCCTTGATGACTGGCGACCACCTCGCTGAAATCGCCGCTCCAATAACCTGGTTCGGCCGGCATGCCGCTCGTCTTGGGCGCGACGCCTGATTCAAAATCTTCGTACAGCAAACTGGTGCGCGTCGGTGAGAGCAGCATGCCGCTGACCGGCAACGCGACCCCGGTGATCAAGATTCCGAGAAAAAAGCCGGCGGCCAGCACCAGCGCCGATTTGCGCGATCGAATGCCTGAGCGACGCTCGCATGGCGCGGCGACTCGCTCGACCCACTGCGGCGCGGCATCCAGATCGGGCCATGCGACTAACGCGGCTTGCGGCGCAAGGCCGTGAACTTCGGCCAATGCCCAAAAACGACTTCGCGCCGCTTCCGATCGCAACATGAGCGATTCGAATTCCGCCTGATCCGCAGGCGTCAGCGCTTGGTCGAGATACCCATGGATCAAGCGATCCGCATATTCGTCGATCATGGAGTTCCCTGTTTGAGTTGACGATCCATGCACTCTCGCAAGACGGCTCGCGCCTTGGAGAGGGCGACGTGAACGGAGTTCACCGACCGCGATAACAAACTTGCGATCTGCACCGGCGAATGCTCTCGCTTGTAACGCAACATGACAATTTCTCGCGCTTTTGGGGCCAATTGCCCAAGACACGCGGTCAGCGCTTGCAGTCGTTCATCGCCGCCCCACTCTTCCGGGCAGGACGAAGCGAGCGATTCGACCAGTTGAACCGTGGGGTCGCTCGCAGCGCGTTTCGCTTCGAGCACTTTGTAGCGCAAGATAGACCGGCTCCAAGCCAAAAAGTTGCTGCCTAAATCGAACTCGTGCGCTTTGGCGGTCACCGTCAAAAACGTTTCTTGCATGACGTCGTCGGCCTGGGCGAAATTGGAACTCAAAACAATGGCGAACGCTTTGAGCTGCGATTGATGTTGCACGAACAATCGCTGGACCTTCGGCGTGTGATCGTCATTTTTTTTCATGGCTTGTTATCTCTATGAAGCCTGCACGCAAAAACTTACCCATAGTTTTAGAAAAAAAGCCTGTCAAAACGGAGAATTCTTCACATAGCTAGCAAACTTAAAGCCGATCCCCCTAAGGCATAATCATTCGCCCTAATGCTTGACCAGTAAATCTTAATCTTCCGAAGGAGCGATTTCTCCCCAGAAGCGCCTCGCCAAAACCAAATACACTGCAATATCTATTTCACATATTTCCGATGATTTATCGAGTCTTTAGAAAAAAAAATGCGCCGGCGAGTCCACAAGGTGCGCCGCGAGTCCACTCCACGAAAAATGCGCGCCGCGGTCCCGTCTCCCCCTGCTCTGTTGCAGAAAAATAGGCGCCTATCTTTGACGCAACCGCCTTAAAGACCAACACTTACAGATTCAATTTGCTAAATGCGCCGCTCGCCGATGGGGCGGGTTCACGCACAAGCTCGTTCGTCAGAACCACCCGGCGCTAAAACGCATACCGAAGACTGCGGAATCGACGCGATGCCTGACCAGCTTGCGAAATTGGAGAAACAAAAGCGAAGCGGTCCATGGGCCAAGCTATCGCTGGTTGCGCTGGGAGTCGTTTACGGCGATATCGGGACCAGTCCTCTCTATGCGCTACGCGAGTGCTTTCGGGGCGAACATGCGGTCGCCGCTTCGCCGGAACATGTGCTCGGCGTGTTATCGCTCATTTTTTGGGCGCTAACGATCGTCATCTCGACCAAATATCTCGTCTTCATCCTCCAAGCCGATAACGATGGAGAAGGCGGAATCTTGGCCCTGGCCGCCCTGGTTTCAAGCGACGATTCTCCCCGGCGTTATCGCAAATGGTTGATCTTAACGCTCGGCTTGCTCGGCGGTTCGCTCCTTTACGCCGACGGCATGATTACCCCGGCGATATCGGTCTTGAGCGCGGTCGAAGGGTTAGAGATCGCCGCGCCGGAGCTCGATCCGTATGTCGAGCCGATCACGATTGCGATCTTGGTCGGCTTGTTCTTTT
>JBITAD010000491.1:0-9142 GCA_044439945.1 Blastopirellula sp. JB062 | reverse complement strand
ATTAAACCCGATTTTTCCAGAAACCGGGGCTCATCGTTCGCCTGACTCGCAACCGGGTCGGCAGAGCGGGGGGTATCGGTTATTTGGCTTTTGGTCCTCCGTCTTTGACAAGTGAAGACCGAGAAAACGCCGCTATCGGCGAAAGTGAAGGAAGCATGAATCCGACCGAGGTATTGCGAATTGTTGACGCGATTCACCGCGACAAAAATATCGACAAAGAAGTCGTATTTCAGGCGATTGAATCTGCCTTGGTATCCGCGACGCGCAAATACCACTCGGAAGAGTCGGAAGTGGTGATCAATATCGACCGAGTCGACGGCTCGATCTCTGGGCACATCGACGGCGAACCGGTTGATCCGGAAGAAACGGTCGGTCGCATCGGCGCCCAAACGGCCAAGCAAGTCATCATTCAAAAAATTCGAGAAGCGGAACGCGACTCGTTGCACGACGAATATGACGAATTGGTCGGCCAAATGGTCAACGGTACGGTGCATCGCGCCGAAGGGGGCGCCGCGATCGTCGCCTTGGGCAACGTCGAGGCGATCTTGCCTCGCTCGGAACAGATTCCCGGCGAATCGTTCCATGCGAACGATCGGGTTCGAGCGATCGTGCTTGAAGTGCGCAAGCAAGGAAGCCGAGTCAAAGTTGTGCTGAGCCGCGCCAACAAGCGGTTCGTACAACGCCTGTTCGAGCAGGAGATTCCTGAAATTACCGATCAGGTGATCGAGATCAAAAACATCAGCCGCGAGCCGGGCTATCGCAGCAAAGTTTCGGTCGACAGCAGCGACCAACGGGTCGATTGCGTCGGAGCATGCGTAGGCGTTCGCGGAAACCGAATCAAAAACATCGTGGACGAATTATCGGGCGAACGAATCGATATCGTCCGCTGGACCGACGATCCGGAAACGCTGATTCCCAACGCGTTGCAACCGGCCGAAGTCGAAGAGGTGATCTTGTGCAAAATGATGGGACGAGCGATCGTCTTGGTGCGCGAAGATCAGCTTTCGTTGGCGATCGGTCGCCGCGGACAAAACGTCCGCCTGGCGAGTAAGCTGTGCGGTTGGGATATCGAAATCATGCTTCGCGAAGAACTCGAGGAGCAAATTGACCGCGCGGTGACCGGGTTCATGGGAATCGAAGGGATCACCGACAGCATCGCCGAACAACTGGTCGGCGAAGGCTTTTTATCGTACGACGACCTTTCGGTAATTGAGTCGGACGCCATGATGGCGATGGGCGAATTTACCGAAGAGGAAATCGAACGAATCCGCGACGAAGCCGAAAATCGCGGAATGGAAGCGGAACGTGCGTTGGAAACCGAACGACGCCGAAACCGATCCGATCAACCCAGCTCCGGCGGAGCGTCGCCTAGCGACGCGCCGGCGCCCTCGGAAGGAGATGCGCCGTAGCTGGGCTGCGGAGACGGCCGCAATGCCGTCGATCAAGACAACGACCGTCGCCTTGTAGGTCGGCGGAAGCGTAACGCCACGGCTCTTTGAAGGTTGCCCAAAGAGCTTACTCCACTAGCGGAGAAATAGGGATGACATAAGCGGTAACCGGAAAGCCCGGGGCGAAATCGTTCGACCGGCAATGACAGGAAGGCCAAAGTGCCCATACGTATCTACGCTTTAGCGAAAGAGCTCGATATCGACAGCAAAGAGCTGGTCGACATCTGCAATCGCGCCGGCGTCACTGGCAAGGGCTCCGCTCTCGCCAGCTTGTCCGACGAAGAGCTCGACAAGGTGAAGTCTTACATCTCGGGCGGCGGCAAAAAACAAGAGCGCAAAGCCAAGCCGAGCAGCGACCCGAAAGAGCCGGTCATCGACCAGCCGATTCGAGAAGAGCGCCCCGTACCGGCCGGCCGTCCTAAAGAGATCCGGACCATTCGCACCGGCAACGCTCCGCTGGCCGCTTCAGGTCGTTCGCGACCTGCCGACGCCGGCGTTGAGCAAGCGCCGCCGGAAATCGAACCGGACCAGGCCGAAGAGCAAGAGGTCGAAGCTCCGACCGCCAAAGCGGAACCGCCGGTCGTTGAGCCCGTCGAATCTTCCGAAGCGCCGCAGTCAACGGAAACGGAACCGGCCGCGCAAGAGCCGGTCGCCCAATCGGAGCCGCCGCAAGCGACGGATGAGCCCGCCGAGAAGAGCGAGCCAGTCGCCGAAGAAACGCCGGCCGCAGAAGACTCGCCGGCCGAAATCAATGCGTTTCGACGTGCCGATTATATCGCTCCCGGCGGCGGCGGACGCGGCAAAGTGCGCGTGCTGGGCAGCACCCGCGGCTCGGACTCAGGCGAAGCCGGCAAACGCGAAGCGAACAAGCCGAAGCGTTCGGCGCCGACCGTGAAAATGGCGAAGATGCCGACCCCCGCGGCGCCGGTCAAACCGGTGAAAAAGTCGGGCGAACCGGCTCCGCAAAAGCCGATCATGCAATTGCCAAAGGCGGCGATTCAAGGGGCCAAAGCAGGGCAAAAAGCGCCGCTGGAAGAGTTCACCAAGCAGCACGAGAAAAAGCGAAAAGACAAAGAACGCCGCTCCGACGCGCCGGTTACCGACGGCGAAGACGGATCGGAAGGAGGAGATCGTCGCAAAAAGTCGAAAGGCTTGGCCGCGATGGCCGGCGGACGCGAAGCCCGCGCCGCGGGGCGTCGTACGAAAAAGCCGGGCGGCGACGACGATTCGGGCGATCGCATGCGACGACGCAGCCGTTCGCGCACGCAGCGTAAAGGGGTGAACACCGCCGCGCCGCGGAAAACGAACGTCGCCTTGGAACTGCCGTGTACGATTCGCGAATTCTCGGAAGCGACCGGCGTCGCCACGATCAAGATTTTGCGAACGTTGATGACCTTGGGAACGATGGCCAACATCAACACGGTGCTCGACACCGAAACCGCCGAGTACCTGGCGGCCGAGCATGGGGTTGAGATCAACCTGAGCGAAGCTCAATCGATCGAAGACGAAGTCATCACCAAAATCGACGAGCTTGAAGACGCGCCCGAATCGCTCAAAGAGCGTCCGCCGGTCGTTACCTTCTTGGGCCACGTCGACCATGGTAAGACGTCGCTGATCGATCGCATCATCGGCATGAACGTCGTGTCGGGCGAAGCGGGCGGCATCACGCAGCACATTCGCGCTTATATCGTCGATAAAGACGAAAAGCAGATTGCGTTCGTCGATACGCCGGGCCACGAGGCGTTTACCGAAATGCGAGCCCGCGGCGCCAACGTTACCGATATCGCCGTGCTGATCATCGCCGCCGACGACGGCGTGATGCCGCAAACGGAAGAAGCGATCAGCCACGCCAAAGCGGCCGAGGTGCCGATCATCGTCGCGCTGAACAAGATCGACTTGCCCGGCGCCAACCCCGACAAGGCGATGCAAGAGCTTTCGCAACATGGGTTGCTGCCGACCGAATGGGGCGGCGACGTCGAAGTGGTCAAGACCAGCGCCATCACCGGCGAAGGGATCGACGCGCTGCTGGAAACCATCTTGCTGACGTCCGAACTGCACGAGTACAAAGCGAACCCCGATCGCCCGGCGGTCGGCGTCTGCTTGGAAGCCGAGCAAGAATCGGATCGCGGCGTACTGGCCAAGGTAATCGTGAAAAACGGCACGCTCAAGGTCGGCGACGTCGTCGTCTGCGGCGACGCGCATGGCCGGGTCAAAGCGATGTACGACACGCTGGACGTCCGCAAACGGCTAACCGAAGCGCCGACTTCGACCCCGGTCAACATTTCCGGTCTCGACCAGGCGCCTGCGGCAGGCGACAAGTTTTACGTGCTTGACGACATCGCCCAAGCGCGCGAAATCGCGGAGTTGCGAGCCGATCGCAGCCGAACCGAGACGCTCGGCACGCATACCGTGAAGGTCTCGTTTGAAGATTTCCAAGAGCGGTTAGAGTCCGGCACTTTGGGCGGCGATCAAACCGTCACGACGCTCAACATCATCATGCGGGCCGATACTCGCGGTTCGATCGAAGCGCTGCAAAAAGAGATGGAAAAGCTCGATCACCCGGAGGTCAAAGTCCGCTTGCTGCAAGCTTCGGTCGGCGCCGTTTCGGTGGCCGACGTAACGCTCGCTTCGGCGTCTGACGCGGTGATCGTCGCGTTTAACGTGATTCCGGACGAAGCGGCTCGCTCGCTGGCCGATGATCGGGGTATCGAAATTCGACGATACAACATCATCTATAAGGTGACCGAAGAGATCAAAGCGCTGCTTGAAGGTCGCTTGCGGCCGGAAGAGCGGGTCAACGAACTGGGTCGCGCTTTGGTGCAACGCGTGTTTGTGGTCAGCCGACTCGGCTCGATCGCAGGCTGCCGCGTGTTGGGCGGCATCATCGAACGGGGTTGCCGCGTCCGGGTCAACCGCGACGGTCGCACGATCGGCGAGTATCCGCTCGAATCGTTGCGTCGCGAAAAGGATGACGCCAAGGAAGTGCGCGAAGGATACGAATGCGGCATGAAGCTGCAAGGTTTCAACGACATTAAAGAAGGCGATATCCTCGAAGCGTATAAGATCGAAGAGTTCGCCCGCACGCTTGACTAGTTTAACCCGCCTTCCAGCTTTCCCTAGCGGCGGCTGGAAGGCTTCGCCGATTCAGGAGCGAGCCTCCGCGCGGCGCAAGAGACGCAAGCCCGTTCGCTTCGTTTCGACGCTCCGTGCATTGCGACGGAAAGTCGCTTGATGAGACCATCGTTATGAGTTCACGCCGCCTATTGAAAGCCGCCTCGGCGATACGGGAAGTCGTCAGCATGGCGATTATCACCGAGCTGCGCGATCCCCGTGTGAAAGGAGTCACCGTGACCGGGGTCGAGATGTCGCCTGACATGCGTCAAGCGAAAGTGCACGTCTCGATTATGGGGCACGAAAAGAAGCAAGCCGATTGCTTAGAAGGACTGAAACGTTCGGCCGGATTCTTACAAGCGAAAATCAACGACCGGATCGAAACGCGATATACCCCCAAACTCGAATTCGTCATCGACAAAGGGGTCAAGCGATCGATCGAAGTGGCGCGAATCTTGAAAGACGTTCTGCCCAGCGATGAAGAAGCGTCGGATCCAGACGACGACTCGTCGCCTCAAACGCAAGATTAAGCGACTTCGCCCAGTACTAGGCCTTCGCCACAGACACACATCTCGGGAGCATACGACGTAATCACCATGGCCGCTACGAACCGCGCGGGTCTGATCACCGCCAGCCACAAAGTCGTAAAAAAACATTACAAACCGGCCGATGCCGACACGCGATCGCTGCTCGAACAATTGGCGTTCGCCGCATTGTTAGAAAATGCGCCGCGGGCCGCCGCCGAACAATGCTTCGAAGTCCTCTCAAACGATTACTACGACTGGAACGAAGTGCGGGTCACGTCGCTAGTCGAATTGTCGGAAGTCTGCTCGAAGCTGCCGCAAGCGCAAACGGCGGCCCACCGGCTGAAGTCGATCCTGCAAAACGTCTTCGAATCGCTTTACACCTACGACCTGGAAAGCCTGAAAAAGCTGAACCAGGGCAAAGCGATCAAGCAAATCGAACGGTTCACCGGGGTGACTCCGTTCGTCGTCGGCTACGTCACGCAAAACGCCCTCGGCGGTCACGCCGTACCGACCGACGACGCTTTGGTCGAGTTGATGCGCGTACTGGGAGTCATCTCCGACGCCGAAGCGAAAAAGAAAGTGGTGCCCGGCGTCGAACGAGCGATTCCTAAAACCAAGGGCGTCGAGTACGGCTCGCTCATTCACGAGCTCGCCGTCGATTTTCAGGTGAATCCTTACTCGAAGAAAGTGCGCGACTATCTGTTAGAAATCGCACCCGACGCGAAAGCCCGCTTCCCGAAACGCCCCACCGCCAAGGAAGAGGCCGCCGCCGAAGCCGCCGCTGAAGAAAAGCGAGCGAGCAAAGCCCGCAAACGGGCCGCTGCGATCAAAAAAGCGAACGAAAAGCCGCCCAAGCCCGCCAAAAAAGGGGTCAAAAAAACGGCCAAGAAAAAAGCCGCTCCCGTCGAAAAGAAGGTTGTCGAAAAGAAAGCGGTCGAGAAAAAAGTCGCTCCTAAAGCGGCTGAAAAGAAGGCCCCTGCCAAAAAAAGCGCCGAAAAGAAAACGCCGCCGAAGAAGGGGGCGAAAAAATCGACGGCCGCAATCAATAAACGCAAGCCGAAATAATCGCAATTGGTCGGTTCCGGCTGGATGATCTAGAATAAGAGAAACGGCGATCCCCTAATCCGCTTCTCTTTGATCCCCACTGCGGTTCGAATGAAACGTACGCTGCTAATCGGTCTGACTATCTTCGTAATCGGCGCGTCAGCCGATATCGCACGCTCTCAGATACTGCCGGACGAACTGCCTCCGGTCTTGGTTCCTCGTCAACCGCCGACGGAAGCGGACCTCAATCGGACCGCCGTCGAAGCGTTGTTGATTGAAGCGAGAATGCTGCAACAACGCGAAAAATTCGCTGCCGCGCAGCGTCGCTATCAGCGGGCTCATCGATTATCGCCTGACTCGCTGGCCATCTTACAATCGATCGTGCAAGTGGCGTTCTCGCAAAAACGGATGGAAGAAGGTTCGCGGTACGCGCTGCTGCTTGCCGACCGGCAAGAGGACGCTTCCGCCGACTTTTTGCTATTGATGGGGGCTTACGCTCTGGAACAAGGCGATTTAAAACGCGCCGCCGAACTTTATCAGCGCGGCGCCCAAGCGTTGCAAGAGCGAGAAGCGATCTCGCAGCTGCTGGCGACTCGTCTTCGTCTGCTCGACTTATACGCCAAATTGGCCGACGCGCCGCGCGCCGCCGCCGAGGCAAGCGCCATCTTGCGTTTGATTCAAGAGGATCGCCCTGAAGTCGCCGCCGTGCTTGACTCGAACCAAGGTCGCGGCGGCATGACGATCCGTAGAGCCCTAGGCGAAGCGTTTCTCTCAAACGGCGATTTCAAAGCGGCCGAAGCGCAGTTTCGCGCCGCGATCGACGAGTCGGAACCGGAACAACTCCAACTGCAATTAGCTCGTATTGATTTAGCCGCCGAGCGTTTCGAGTCTGCCGAGCGGCGCCTGCGGCAAGTGATCGCAGCGCAGCGCGACATCGCCGCAGGCGATCTGCCGTATCGATTGCTCCGCGAAATTTGGAGCAAGCAAGAAATCTCTCCGCAAGAGATCAACGCTCGCTTACTTTCGGAACTGACGCCGCCATATAAGGCGAACCCGAAAAACGTGCCGCTTGGTTTGTTTCTGGCTCAACTGCATCTGGGCGAAGAAGCATGGGAACAAGCGATTGCGATGGTTCGCTCGCAACAACCGGAAAAAGCGGGGCGTCGCAGCGCATTGCAGACGCTCGCGATCGCCTATTGGAAAACGCAAAACTGGCCGGAATTGCTGGCGACGCTCAGCGAAGCGGCCGAACAAAACCGTAATCTCTCGTTCTTAAAAGAACAACTCTCGCAAATCGCCGCCGACGATCAGGCGGTAAGCGGCTTAACGGCCGTCGCCGAAGCGGAGCAAAATGCGCAAGACAAACTCTCGGCGGCGACCGCGCTGGCGATCGCTCAACTCTTCCAGCTTCGCCATCAAGAGCAAGAGGCTTGGAAGTGGCTTGAGATCGCGAACCAAATCGATTCGACCGCCGTCGCGCCGGCGTTGGTCGACTTTGGCGTCGCCTGGCTGGTCGCCAAGAAATTCGACGTGGGCGAAAAGGCGCTGCGAGCGGCGATTAGCGCAAAACTTCCTAAGTCGGCCCGCGCCGCGACCTACGATTATTTGGCGACTCTGTTGGCGATGGACGATCGCATCGACGAGGCTTTGTCGACGGCGAAAAGAGGAATCGCACTCAATCCCGATTCAGCGGCGTTGGCAAGTCGCGTTCCTTGGATTCTGTATCTTGCCGGTCGAAAGTCGGAATCTGAACGAAGCTATCGTCGCCTGTTGGCCCAGTTTGACAGTCAAAGAGACGACGCCGCGACGCGGCAAGCCCTCCGGCGAGCGCGTTTGTCGCTCTCGGCGCTCAGCCAAGACGAACGACAACGCGAAGAATGGCTCGAACAAATCTTGGATGAGTTTCCCGAAGATGTCGGCGCGATGAACGACCTGGCTTATTTATGGGCCGACGCGGGACGTAACCTGGGGCGTGCCACTGACATGCTTGAAGAAGCGGTCGCCGCCGAACCCGATAACGCCGCTTTTCGCGATAGCTTGGGCTGGGCCTACTATCGGCAAGGGCGTTATGAGCAAGCTATCGGCCAGTTGCGGCAAGCGGTCGCTAAACTTGCGGAACCGGATCCCGTTTTGCTAGATCATTTGGGCGACGCGCTTGCGGCCGCCGGACGCGAGCAAGAAGCGGTCAAGGCTTGGCGCGAAGCGGTCGCCTTGCTCGGAAAAGAAGACGAACAACGCGCCGCAGTCGAAGCCAAAATCTCCGCTTCGCCTGACGATAATAATAGCGTCCCACGATGAGAGACGATTTTCCTGACCTTGATAAGTGAGCTTTGAGAGACGTTATGGCCGGGCATTCCCATTGGTCGAACATCAAACGAAAAAAGGAAGCCGTAGACGCCAAACGAGGCAAGATCTGGACGAAGGCTTCGCGCGCGTTGGCGCTGGCCGCTTCAATGGGAGGCGGCGATCCCGCGATGAATCCGCGCTTACGCTTGGCGATCTCCGAGGCGAAGAGCGCGCGAATGCCCAACGATACGATCGAACGCGCGATTAAAAAAGGAACCGGCGAGTCGAACGGCGGCGCCGTCGAAGAAATTTTGTACGAAGGATATGGCGCCGGCGGGGTCGCCGTCATGTGCGACATCATGACCGACAACCGGAATCGAACCGCGCCCCAAATTCGAAAAATCTTCGACTCTCATGGCGGCAAGCTAGGCGCTACAGGGTGCGTCGCCTGGAACTTTGATCGCAAAGGGATCATTACCGTGGCCGCCGGGAAGGTGAGCGAAGAGGAACTGCTGGAAATCGCATTGGAAGCAGGCGCCGAGGACGTCAAGCAAGAGGGAGATTCGTTGGTCGTGTTATGCGAGCCCGAGATCTATTCCGACTTGCAGCAATCGATTGAAGAATCGGGAGTCGAGATCGACGATTCTCAAGTCACGCGGCTCCCCAAAGAAACGATCGAAGTGACCGGCAAAGATGCCCGCAAGCTGCTTAAACTGATGGAAGCGC
>JBITAD010000490.1:0-9206 GCA_044439945.1 Blastopirellula sp. JB062 | reverse complement strand
TTAGAGCGTCATTCTCGTCTGTCGAGATTCCCCCTATAATCCCGTAGGATACGAGATGTTCGCCTACGGGAAGGGGCTGATGGCCGAGACTAACAAAATACTGATCGCCGACGACAATCAAGCCAACGTCGAACTACTAGAGGCATATCTCGCCTCGTTCGATTGCGATACCGAAATCGCAGTCAACGGGCAAGATGCGCTCGATAAAGCCGCTTCGTTTAAGCCGGACTTGATCTTGCTTGACGTCATGATGCCGAAGCTAAGCGGTTTTGAAGTTTGTCAAAAACTAAAGAGCGACCCCGCAACTTCGCGGATCATGATCTTGATGGTGACGGCGCTCAACGAATTGGGAGACATCGAACGCGCCGTTTCGGCCGGGACCGACGACTTCCTCTCGAAACCGGTTAACAAAGTCGAGTTGCTCAAACGCATCTCGAACATGCTGCGAATTAAAGACATGCAGGACGAGAACGAACGCCTGCGGCAATACATCGCCGACATGGAAACCGAATCAGGACACGGCTCGTAGCGGCGACCGCACGCGCGAGAAGTCTCGGCGCTGCCGCAGCGGTAGCGCCGCTAGCAGTACGTCGCTTCAAACTGCTGACGCCCGACGGCGATTTCTTCGTCGGTCGGCATGCCGCCGACGTCGCGACGGCTTTTGAAGTCGATGACGAACTCTTCGATGTCGTAGGCGATCTCTTGCAGGGCCGAGGGCTGCATCCGATCAAAGAACATGACCCCGTCCAAGTGGTCGGTTTCGTGCTGGACGACGCGCGCCAACATGCCGTCGATCCGCTGGCTGAAAAGCTCGCCTTTCAGATTGTAGGCGTCAAATTGAATTTCGGCCGGCCGTTTTACCGGGCCGAACACTTGCGGCAAGCTGAGACACCCTTCTTCTTCTTCTTCGTTCCCTTTCGGGCGCGAAATGACGGGGTTAATGCAAACCATCTCCTCGCCTTCCCCCTTTGTGCCTGAGAGATTGGCGACGAACAGCCGAATCGGCAGATTGACCTGGTTGGCGGCCAGTCCAATACCCCGATTTTCATACATCAGTTCGAACATTTCATCGACGATCTTGCGCAAATCGGCGTCGACCCGTTTGACGGGTTTCGATTTGTAACGAAGCGTAGGATGCGGATAATGGACGACTTCAAGCGGCAACGGTCAACTCCCAGGTAACCCCTTTCTATATCTTGCAAGAAAGGGAGGATGACGATTAATCCCCTAATTATAGGGAAAAACTCGTTGTGAGGGGAGCCGATCACCTGCTGGGCGCACGATCTAGCGAGATCTCTTTGGACTATTACGACAATCGCCTCGCAAGCGTGAACTTGTCAGGCCTTCGCAGCTTGTGCGGCGAACGCCAATCTTGCCCCCAAATGCCGAATTCGGGGCATAATAGCCGTGGGGGGCAATAGGACGGCGTCTCGTCAGCCAAGCGATTCGCGATAACATTGACCCCAGTGCGACGTCTCCCTAAAATCCGCGCCTAAGGCGCGGCAAGCGGCCGCATTTCCGTAAAACCTTGTTTCAGAATCCATGATTACCCCATCGCATCCTCCCGAACCGGAAATCGAAATCGCAAAACGGCGTTTTGCGTTGCCGGCTTGGCTCATGTCGATGCTGGTTCATGTTTCGTTAATCGTGGTGCTAGCGATTACGATTCGCTCGGCGCCGCGCGGCGCCGCTCCACAGCCGAGCCGAAGCGGCGGCATCGTGCTTGCCGAACGATCGGACGGCCGAACCGATTATGTCGACGGCGACCAGAACGATACCGCCGAGGCGGCTGCGGCCGCCGAAACGGCGATGTCCGACAGCTTGCCCGAGGCGGAACAGCCGCCGCTGGATCTAGAAGGTTTTTTGCCGAGCGGCGACGGCGGAGATATCGGCGGGGGCGCCATGTCAGGCCTGCCCGGAGCCAGCGGATTGACCGGCGGGGGAGGCAGCTCGAAATCAGGAATCGACGGCGCGGGGACGACCCGCGTCTTTGGCATTGAAGGGACCGGCAGCAAATTCGTTTACGTTTTTGATCGCTCTGGCAGCATGGGCAATTCGGCCGGTCGCCCCTTGGCGGCCGCCAAAAGCGAATTGCTGGCTAGCTTGCGCGATCTCGATAAGCTGCATCAGTTTCAAATCATCTTCTACAACGAAGAGCCGCGTATTTTTAATCCGACCGGCGGGACGCCGCGACTCATCTTCGCCGACGAGCAAGGGAAAGCGTTAGCCCAACAGTTTGTCGGCAGCATCATCTCTTCCGGCGGCACGCAACATCTGAAAGCGATCGATACGGCTTTGGCCATGAATGCGGACGTCATCTTCTTTTTAACCGACGCCGACGGCGCGCCGACCGAAGAGGAGATGGCCGATATTCGTCGACGGAATCGGAGCGCCGTGATCAACACGATCGAATTCGGAATCGGTCCTTGGGACCGACGACGCAATTTTTTGGTGCGTCTTGCGGAAGAAAACGGCGGACAACATGTTTATATCGATACCTCGAAATTGAGAGCGCGCCGTTGAAATCGCTTCGTTCTATCCCGATAGCGCTGTTCACGATAACAGTCGGCGTCGTCGGCGCCGCGGCGGAAGATCGCGTCTATTTGCGACTCGCCGCCGAATCGCGCGCGCCAGAGGCTTATGTCGGCACGATCGAAGAATACACCGGCGAAACGCTGACGATGAAGACCCGCAGCGGGCGATCAATCGAAATCCCTGCAGCGAAGGTAGCCCGCATCGAATCTGACTGGCCCGACTTGATGCGGCATGCTCAAACGCTGGTCAAGAAAAAGAAGTTCGCCGAAGCGGAAATTGCCTTTCAAGAAGCGTATCGGGCCGAGACGCGGCGTTGGGTGAAGCGGTTGCTGATCGCCGAGACGGCGCGCTGTCGACGGAACCTTGGCCGTAACGACGCGGCAGGCGAAGCATTTTTGGCCCTGGCCGATTCCGACCCTTATACGCCCTATTTAGATGCGATGCCGCTGGCCTGGAAAACAGGCGAGCCCGACGTCGACTTGCATCGCACGGCGAATCAATGGTTGAACCAAACTGAATCTCCTTACGCTCAGTTGATGGGCGCTAGTTTTTTGTTGAGTGCGGCCGAACGCCCCCAGGCGATCGCCGTCTTGAAACGACTACACGCCTCGGCGCCGACCGAGTTGGCTTCGTTGGCCGCCATGCAGTTGTGGCGAATCGAGCCTCCCAATCAAGCGATCTCTCAAATTGACGATCGTCGCCGTCAGGTCGAAGACTTGCCGTTAGCGGTGCAAAGCGGTCCTCGCCTACTGCTGGGAGATGCGTTTGCACGTAACCAACAGCACGAACCTGCGGCACTGGAGTATTTGCGGATTCCGATTTTGGACCATGCCGATCGACCGTTAGCGGCCGAGGCGTTACTACGCGCCGCCAAGCAGCTAGAAGAATTAGGGCGTCCGCGACAAGCGGAGCGTCTCTACCGCGAAATCATCACCGACTATCCGGCCGCCGTAACGATCGCGCGCGAGGCGCAAGCGCGGCTCGAAAAAGTAAGAGCCGCACCGTAAGGAGACGAACTTGGCAAACCTGACGCGAATGACAATTTGGGGCCTGGCGCTGGCGCTAATCAGCGGCGGTTATTGGTTCACGGCGCAACAACCGGCGACCGCGCCGACGTTGTTCGCCCAAGACGCGTCTCCGCCGAGCAGCGCGGCGAACGAACCGGCGACCGACGATACTTCGCAAGGCGGCGGATTTCTCGACATTTTGCTTTCGGGCGGGATCGTCGGCAATTTGATCATGCTGCTGTTGCTGGCGCTTTCGCTGACCGCCGCCTATCTGGTGTTCGAGCATGCGATGGCGATTCGCCATAAAGAACTTTCGCCGCCGGGCCTGGGAGACGAAGTGCGCGAGCAATTGCTAAACGGCAACGTGAAAGAAGCGGAGAAGCTATGCCATGCGAATCCTAGCTTTCTTTCGTTCGTCATATTAAGCGGCATGGCCGAACTCGACAGCGGTTGGACCGGGGTCGAAAAAGCGCTGGAAGACTCGGTCGCGGAGCAATCGGCGCGACTTTTTCGCAAGATCGAGTATCTGTCGGTTATCGGCAACATTGCGCCGATGGTCGGCTTGCTTGGTACGGTCACCGGCATGATCTTCGCCTTTCAGCAAGTCGCCAGCACGCAAGGCGCGGCCGGCGCGGCGGATTTGGCCGAAGGCATTTATCAAGCGTTGGTCACGACAGTCGGAGGACTGTTGGTCGCGATTCCGTCGCTAGGCGCTTTCGCCGTATTTCGGAATTGGGTCGACGAGCTAGTCGCCGAATGCGCCTATGAGGCGCAGCAAGTCTTTACTCCGTTAAAGCGGCGGCGCCGCCAAGCGTCGGCCGCAGCGCAAGGAGGCCGCAGCGGATGAAAGTCCACGCGAACTTGCGCCCCGGACAATTCGATTTCAACATGACGCCGATGATTGACGTCGTGTTTTTGTTGATTATTTTCTTTCTCGTTTCCAGCCATTTGGCGAAGCAAGAGAGCCAATTGCCGCTGCCGCTGCCGACCGCCGAAACCGGCAGTGAGATCATCGACGACGAAAGTCCTCGCGTTGTTGTCAACGTAGAAAAGGATGGGCGCATCTTGTTGGCGGGCAAACAGGTATCGCTTGACGAGATTGGCCGACGACTCGAATTTCAGCGGATTGAATCAGGCGACGATCTGGAAGTAAGGATCCGCTGCGATCGCAACGTCGCTTACGAATATGTGAAACCGATTATGTTATCCGCCGCCGAAGCCGGCGTGTGGAACGTTAACTTTGCGGTGATTCGCCGGGAGGACGCTCGCTGATGCGCCGCTCATCTCCCTACACGAAACGCCAAAGTTTGCAGATCGCGATGACGCCGATGATCGACGTCGTATTTCTGCTGCTGGTTTTCTTTTTATGGACGGCCAGCTTTCAAGTGGTCGAGTATTCGCTGCCCAGCAGCATTACGCCGCCGATGGGAACCGGCGCAACCGTGCAGCCGCCGCCGGAGATGGCCGACTTTGAGCAAGTCGTCGTCCGTCTGACGCGCGAAAACGGCCGCTTGGTTTGGAAGGTGAACGATCAACCCCGGTTTCAACTTGACGAAGTGCGTCAGGTGATGCAAACGTTGGCGTCGATTAAAAATGACGTCCCCCTGGTGATCGACGCCGACGGAAACGTCGACGTCGGCGACGTGATCGACCTTTACGACTTGGCGCGCGAACTGAACTTTCAAGATATCCAATTCGCCGTCGAAGCGAAAAGTTAGCCGTTCGATATGCCGCAAACGCTGAAAACAGGAACGCTCGTATGCCTAGCGCTGGCGCTCTGGTCGTACCGAGCGGAGGCAGACGAATCGGTCGATGTGCGCATGGTCGCCGGCCTGCGGCAGCGGCAGCTATATGAACTGGCCGAAAAATACGCCGCCCAGCGACTGGTCGCGGCCGACCAAGACGAAGCGGAACGGAGCGTGTTGGCAGGCGAATTGATTCGGACGTTCGCCGCGCATGCGCTGAACGCCCCGACCGGACAGCGTCAAAGATGGTGGACGGCGGCCGAAAGCGTTGCGGTCGAATATGCCAAGCAGTTCGGGGGCGATCCGCGACAAATCATGGTCGAGGCGCAAAGCGTCTTGGCGTCGCTCGTCCATGCCGAGCAAATGCGGCAAGAAGCGGAGTTGGGCGCCGCCGGCGCCGAGACGACCGAACAAACGCAAGCTTTGTTGCGAAAGTCGATCGCGCGGCTCGAAAATTTGCTGGCCGAGGCGAAGCGGCTGACCATCGCTGCGGATACGCAGCCCCAAGCCGACGGACTTACGGCCGAAGAACTGACAGGCCTCTCGCGCAACTTGCAATTTGAATTGGCCAAAGCGTTGGAAAATCAAGGATTAACCTATCCGCCTGATAGTCTTGATCGCCTGAACTCGCTGACGCAAGCCTTGCAAAGGCTCACCCCGCTTACCAAGTTAGGCGACGCTTCGCCGATCTCTTGGCCCAGCCGCATCGCCGAAATCCGTGCGCTGCGACGTTTGCAAAAATATGCGGAAGCGCAAAATGCAATCGAAGCGCTCGCCGCCGCCTCTCCGCCTGCCGAGATTTTGCTGCAAGCGAAAGCGGAGCAAATTCGAGTTGCGTTAGACGCGGGGCAACTTGATACGGCGCAGAAGCTAACCGAACAAGGACGAGAACTCGACGGCGTTACGTCGCCGGAACTCGACTTCGCGTTTTTCGAAACGTATGTCGCATTGTGGCAAGCGGCGGCCGAAAGCGGCGATCCCGCCGGAGCGAAATGGCAGCAGCGCGCTTCGGCCGTCATTCGAGATCTCGAACATTTGTATGGTCCGTACTGGGCCCGTCGAGCCGAGTTGCTGTTGACCAACCGGGCTCAATCGGCCGAATCGAAAGATCTCGCTTTGCTTCAGCGCACGGCGGACGGCTACTATCGGAAGAGGCAATACGAAGATGCGATCGCCACCTACGATCGAGCGGCGTCGGTCGCAGCCGCTGAAAAAGATTTCGTTCTCGAATTTCAACTGCGGCAGACGGCCGCCGCCGTCTTCTTAAAGCAACAGCGCTATGCGGAGGGTGTCCAGCGGCTGCGCAAGCTGGCTCTCGCATTTCCGACGCAAGCGGAAGCAGGTCAAACGCATTTGACCTCCGCCTATTATCAGTCGCTCGCGATGCGAGCGGATCCGACGCTTGATAGCCGGCAGTACGTTGAACAATTACGCGAACATTTGACGCATTGGCCGCAGAGCGAGACGAGCAAAACGGCGCGACTTTGGCTGGCACAGTATCAAGTCGCCGCAGACAGGCCCCGGGAAGCGATCGAAACTCTATCGCCAATTCCGCCCAACTTTGAGAAGTCGGAACAGGCGGCGGCGCTGGCGGCGCGAGCGATGCGTCTCTATTTTTCGCGCGCCGCCGCGACAGGCGAATTGCTGCCGCGCGACGTCGCCAAAACGCAAGCGTTTCTTGAAGCGTTTGCGTTGACTTCGCCGTCGGCCGGGGCACGGCGAGCCGCCGCCGAAGCGTTGGCCGAGGTCCTGTTATTTTATACCGAAAACGGCTACGAAACGGCCGAAACGACCATTCGCCTGGCACTGCAGTCCGACGCCGCCGCGCCAGACGATTGGAAGAATCGCATGCAATCGTTGCTAGTGGTCGCTTTGGCTGGCGGCGGCGATCAACAAGCGGCCGCGGCCGCTTTATCTGATGTCGGCGACGGGCAACCCGAGAAACTGTTTCAAGTCGTCGCCGCGCTTCGACAAATTAGTCTCGCCGCAGGCGAAACCGCCCAAAAACGACTTGGCCAACTTCAACTGCAGGCAATCGATCAACTTCAACCGCTTGCCTCGCAGTTAACGCCGACGCAACAATCGCAACTACGACAGTTTGAGGCCGAGGCCCTAGCCGCCGCCGGCGATCGCCCTGAAGCGATTGCCGAAATGCGCAAAGCTGCGCAAGCCGCGCCAAAACAAGTGAAATTGCAAGTCGCCCTCGCCGAGTTGCTAGCCGTCGGCGAGTCGGCGGCGGAACGTCGCGAAGCGCTCAACCTTTGGCGAACGATCGGCGCAAAAATGAGCCGACCGCAATCAGACCGTTGGTATCAGGCAAAGTACGAAACGGCGAAATTGCAAACAAGCCTCGGCGAAAAAGACGAAGCGGCGAAGCTGCTGAAGTACTTGCAAACGCTCTACCCTGATCTTGGCGGCCCGAAATGGAAGCCGAAGTTCACTCGTTTGATCAACTCGCTGAAACAAGAAAACGACGACTGAAAGTCGCTTACTTCGTCCGTTTGCTCTGTTTCGTTTCGGTCGGAAAGTCATCCGGAATCGGCTGCGTGACTTTGCCGGTCGCAGCCCATTCGGCGCCGCGACAAAGCGTGGTAATAAAACCGACGCACTGCATCGAATAATCGGCATGCCCCATCGGCGTATGAAAGACGCGACCGTCGCCATACTCGATCGTCATTAGCATCGGCTCGTGCCGACCGCTGCCGCCGGTACTCGGCTCGGCATAGGCGGTCGCCAAAATGCGCATGTTTTCGCCAGGGCCGCGCAACTTGTCGTACAGTTCGTCTTTGGCGTGGAGCCATGCTTTGGGCATGCCGGCCGTGATCGGATGCTTCTCATCACGAACGATAACCTGAAAGGGATGCTGAGAGCCGTGATGCCCGCCGCGCCCCGGCTCGGTGTTGCGCACGATTTCGCCCTCTTGGTCAAAATAAACGTACGGTCCCGACTTTTCGGTGCGGCCGCCCCAGCCTCCCAGGCCGATCATGCGGTTGTATTCTTCCCAATCGCTGAACGCGTTATCGGCTGCGTGAACGACGACGAAACCGCCCCCGTTTTTTACGTAGTCGACAAAAGCTTCTTGCGTCGCTTTGGGCCAGGCTTGACCGTTGTAGTTGCTGATTACGACATCGTAGTTTTTAAAGTCCGGGGCGAAACCTTTGGTCGATTTCGGCTCCGTCGTCGCCACGTCGACGGCAAACAGGCCCGTCTCAACAAGGTCGGCTTTCATCATTTGCGTCGTCTGGGGCCAAACCGCGTGGTTATTTTGGCCGTCGATAATCAACGCTTTTAGTTTCGCATCGGCGGCGAGCCCCGGTGCGACAAGCAAGGTGAAACAAACGAAGGCGAAGAAGCTGCGCATCGGGGGAAACTCCGTAGTGGGTGGGGAAGCGATTCAACGCGGCCAAGCTGCTAGCGCCGCGAACGTTTGTAGCGAATATTGCAACCGATGGGGACCGTCTCGGTTTTTGCGGGACGTTCTCCTCGCAAAGCGGCGTCAATCGCCAGCTGCACGTAATTGATCTTGGCTTTCTCAGCGTCGACGGCGTCATCAAGCGCGCCCATGTAAACGATCTTCCGCTTCTTATTAAGCACGAAAAATTCAGGCGTGCGCGTCGCGCCAAACTGCTTTCCGCTCTCTTGAGAAACGTCAGACAAGTAAGCGAATGCGAACTTCTTTGCGGCGGCCCGTCGTTTCATCTCGGGTAACGAATCTTCTTCGATCAAGTTGCAATTGATCGCAACGACGGCGACTCGGCTGTCAGCCGCCGCATACCGCTTGGCAAGTTGATTCAATCGATTTTCGTAATCAATCGCATAGGGGCAGGTATTGCATGTGAAGGCGACGACTACGACCTCCTTTTCAAGATCGGCTAGCGAGTGCTTGCGCCCGTCAACGCCCGGCAGGTCTTTCCAGACA
>JBITAD010000489.1:2150-9251 GCA_044439945.1 Blastopirellula sp. JB062 | reverse complement strand
GAGGCGGAGGGTTGCAGCGACGTTTCAAATCCGCGAAATCCTTTCCGAGTGCTTCGCGCTGATCCTGCTCCCGTCACGACGATCTCGCCGGTCTGTTGGTCAATGCTCAGATTATCGGCGCGCATCTCGTCGATCGAGACGAGTTGGCCTTGTTGAACCGTCGGATTGTAAGCGTTAAAGCCTTGTTTACATTCGATACGTCGAACGCTGGGGTTGCGCTTTTGACCCATTTGCCGAAAGTCGACCGTTTGATCCAAAACGACTTCGATGCGACCGGCGTTTAGCTGACGTTGTTCGGTCACTAACCCCAGACGCCCTTTCGGGAACTGCATGGGGCGTCCTCGGACGGCGACGTTGCGATCAAAGATGATCCGATCATTGATCACTTCCAGGCTGCCTTGCCAGGTAACGGTATAGATTTCAGGCAGCGCCAGCTTGCGTCCTTCCAGGTCGCGGTCAAGCGGCAGCAGCAGTTCGCCGGGCCCTTGCGAGAAGACCCGGTTGCGCTGCTGGTCCATTTGCAAATGATTGCTGTAAAGCTGAATGCCGCGACCCGAAATCATGCCGGGCGCACCGACGATGTGGGCGTAAGCGTTCGGCGACGAAGCATGTTCGATTTGAATCACGTCGCCGGTGACGACCAACGGCGGTTTGTTCGGCTCGGTCGAAAGCGACTCTTTGACCTGAACGTTGCCTGAGATGGTCGCGTTTTCGACGAGTATCTTTTCCGCCATACGCATGAAAACGAGCTGGATCATATCCCCTTGCATATCGAACTTCGTCGTCGGTGCGGTTGCGCCGGGGCCGGCCGTCGGTTGGGGCAACATCGGCGCGGGGCGCGGCGTTCGTTGCAGCGAAACTTGTACGCCGGATTGCGTGGGGATCGTCGTATCGGGCTGGCCGCGCAAGATCGACATGGTTTGCGGATCAGGCTGTTCTAACGACAGTGCCGCATTCAGTTCGGGATACTGAAACCAGGCTTTCAATTCTTTCGTTCGCCCGTTGAGCTGCGGCGAACGAATGTCGACATTTCCGGTCGCTTGCATCCGATCGGCGAGCAATTGTTTGTCTCGCTTGCCGGGAATGCCGAGCGAACGAATCCATACGAAAAGATTGTCGGCTTGAATCTGGCCTCGACCTTGCACGCCGGCCGAGACGTCGCCGGCGAGCGTCATCACATGTTCGCCGGCGTCGTTCGGTTCGATCCGCAATTGATCGCGCCAGCCGACCATGAGGGCGTCGCCCGACTTGCCGTCTTTGCCGAGTTGGCCGGTGAACGTGCCAGGGCCGGCCGCCCACAGTCTTCCCAGGTCACGATTATTTTCGGCCATTTCATATTGGACGTTCGGCGAGCGGACGACCCATTGGTCTTTGGCAAGTTCCGTGTTCTGATCGCCGCTCGCTTCAATGCGTTGCCGTACGACGTCGTAGATAAACTGTTTAGCGGTCGCCCTGGCGCCGGCGCTGGGCGCTTGCAAGTTCGCTGGAGAACCGACTGCGATCAGTCGCTGCACTTTTAGTTTTCCCATCGATTCCGAGGCGTCGGCCGCGGCTTGCGCGGCGGCGTCTGGCGCTCGGTTCTCTTCGGTAAAATAGATCTCGATCAGATCGCCGCGCAGTTGGTCGGGCATCTTGGCCGGAGTGGGGCGGGTCACGACGACCCGTTCGCGAAAACTCGCAATCTTCAGTGCGGCGTCAAAAAGAAACGGGCCGTTGCAAGTGATTTCGAGCGGCTGTGATTTCGCATCGCGATCCGGGGCGGCGGCTTGATCGCCGAGCCCGCCTTGCAGGGCGATTTGAACGCGGTCGACGTGATTCAGTTGCAACGATCGTAATCCGCCGATCGCCGCCGAAGCTTGCCCCGACTTTTTTTCCGATTCGTCCAGCTTGGCGATCAGGTGCCGACCGCTGCCGGTACTTCCGCCGTATTGAAACTGAATCGGCGCTTTGGTTTCGATCCAACCTGGGTGCATATCGACGTCGCGAGTTTGAATGGCGACGCTGTTGTGCGAATTGGGCGACGAGGCCTCTTTGCGGATGGTCACTTTTCCGGCTAGGCGACCGCCGTTGAGTTGGCCGATTTTGCCGAACGACAAATTCAACTCGCTAAAGCGTAAAACGGCTTCTTCCCCTTCCAGAATCATCGGCGGTTCGTCAAGTCTTTCCTGGCGATCATCGGTGGCGAAAACCAAGATCGTGACCGGCTCAAGCTGCAAACGATTCGCTTCCAGTTCTTTAAAGTCGCGCATCAAGAGCATGATGCGATTGCTCTCTAACACTTTCGTGCGTCCAAGCTGCCAAGAGCCGGGCGGAAAGAAGTTGGCGAGAAACTCTTTTTGTTGGCCGACGATATCTTCGCCGACGTACGACGAATCGCCGTTGGCGCTGCGGCGGATATCAGGCTCGATCCACGGAACGAGCATCATGGAATAAAGAAAATAAGCCCCCGTCACGGCGGCGACGCTGATGGCGATTCGCTTGGCTTGATTCCACATCGCGTTGTCGCCGTGTTGTTTCAATAGGGGAAGGAAATGAAATAAGGGACCGGCGTCGCTAAAAACTACGTACGATGTCGGCCCAACGTCCTTGCGCTTTCAAAATCAGTTCGACCAGTTCGCGGACGGCCCCTTGGCCGCCGGCGGCTTGCGTGACGTAGGCGGCCGCTTCGCGCACTTCGGCCGCCGCATCTTGCACGGCGACCCCGAGACCGCAAAAGCGAATGACCGATAAGTCAGGCAAGTCGTCGCCGATATAGGCGAGTTGATCGCTTGACAAGCCGTATTGTTCGAGCAAATCTTTGGCGACCGAAAGCTTTTCTTCGACGCCTTGCCGTACGACGTCGATACCAAGCTCGGAGGAGCGGAGTCGAACCGTTTGCGAGTTGCGTCCGGTGATGATGCCGAACCGATACCCCGCTTTTCGCCAGACTTTTACGCCTAATCCGTCGCGAATATGGTACTGCTTGGCTTCGATTCCTTCGTTGTCGAGCCAGACGCCGCCGTTGGTCAACACGCCGTCGACGTCGGAAACGATTAACTCAATCGATTTGCAGCGTTCTTCTATTTTCATTTACGCGTCGCTTCCGTTCTGGTTCGGAAAAGGAACGGTCCACGGCGTCTCCGCTTCGACGGCCGCACAATCGGCGGCGTTGGAGATCGTCTCAGAGTCGACCAAGTCGGTAATGTCTAGCATGCCGATCGGCTCGCCTGCGGAATTGACGACCGGCAATTCGCTGATTTTCGATTGTGCGAACTCGGCGAGGGCCGATTGGACGCGTACGCCGCTGCTGACGAGCTTGGGCGAAGCCGTCATGACGTTGGAGATCGGTTGATCGAGCAGCTCAGTACGTTCCGACTCGAAGAGACGGGCCAAATCGCTATCGGTAAAAACGCCTGCCAGCTTGCCGCCCGAGTTGACCAGCATGATCGCTCCGGTTCGTCGGCCAGGACGACAGGCACGGATAAAGACTTCGCGCACGCTATGATCGGAACTCGCTACCCGACATTCGGAGAGAGGTCGCATGAGGTCGTCGACCAGCGCTAATTTTCTACCTAAACTGCCGCCGGGATGGTAACGAGCGAAGTCTTCAGGCCGGAAACCGCGTCGCCAACTGCATGTGAGGGCTAGCGCGTCGCCGATCGCTAGCATGGCGGCGGTGCTGGTGCTGGGCGCTAAACTGTTGGGGCCGGCTTCGACGAGCGCCCCGAGCGGAAGGACCAGATGCGCATGTCGGGCCAGGGTGTTCGTTTCGGCGGCGGTCACCGCCACGATCGCTGCGCCAAGCGATTTGACTGAGGGAATGAGCCGCACGATTTCTTCAGTTTCGCCGCTTTGCGAGAATGCCAGCACCATGTCGTGCCGGTCGACTCGGCCTAAGTCGCCGTGAATCGCTTCAGCAGGATGCAAAAAATGGCTCGGCGTTCCTGTCGATGCGAAGGTCGCCGCAATCTTTTGACCGATGAGCCCGGCCTTGCCCATGCCGGTGACGATGACGTCGCCGGAACAGGCCATGATCAGCTCGAGCGCCTGACAAAATCGAGAATCGAGCCGCTTGGCGACCGCCGTGAGCGCATCGGATTCTTGTTGAATCACAGTGCGACCGAACCGCAATAGCTCGTCTTGCGGCGTATCGGCACTCTGTCGTAGGGGGGCGCCGTCCATGGCAATATCCCAACGAGTTAGGGGATTTCGAGATTCTTACGCAACCTGCACCGGCAGAAGCGGGTTGATTCTAGGAAGGATTCGCGAACAGAGCAACGTCGAAGCGTGTCGCAAGATAAGACGCAATTCTCAACTCGAGGCGCTTTCCGGATCGATTCGAGTCATAATAAAAGGAGAAATTGGTCGATTCGTACGAAATGGAAGAATTGGCCTGATTTTCGCAACGATGATACGGTTTGCGGCGTCCAATCTCTACGGACTAGGACGTCTGTCCGCCAATTCGCCCGCTTGATACTGTTACGACCGGCGTCGATTTGCGAAGGATCGCATCAGAAAAGTGCCGCGACGCCCTGGTATTGCCTAAAAAGCGCAAGTTGCCCTTCTGAAGATCGGGGGGGAAAGGTTGAAGAAAAAGATGGTCACACTGTCTCGGCTTGGTCCTTTTGCGCTGGAGAACCGTCTCGATCGTCGGCACGACACCGAGATCTTTCGCGCCGTTCATCTAAAGCAGCATCGTCAGGCCGCGATTCAAATTTTGCCGGCGCGCTATGCGGCCGATCCGGTCGGGCGGAAGCAGTTGCAAGCTCGCAGCGAGTTGCTTCGCAAGCTGAGTCATCCGAATATCGTTCGGTGCTATGGAGCCGGTATCGACGAATCGACCCCCTTTCTGGCGATGGAGTTGGTCGAAGGAGAGTCGTTCGCCCAGTTTATGGATGATCGAATGACGATGCTGTGGGGCGTCGTTCTCGACATCGCTCAGCAAATTTGCGCAGCAATGGAATACGCACATTCGCGCGGAGTTTGTCATTTACGGCTGAATCCTTCCTGCGTGCTGCTAGCTGGCGAAGGACTGAAGCATCCAGATTTGCCGCTAGAAGTTAAGCTGACCAACTTTTGGGCAGGCGTCGCTTGGCATAAAGAGCCGATGGCCGAACCGACCCTGGAGAATCAGGCTTACTTGGCCCCTGAGCAGTTAGATCCGCATGCGACGTTGGATGTGCGGAGCGACATTTTCTCGTTCGGTTGCATGATATATCGAGCGCTGACAGGTCAGGTTCCTTATCCGCTGGTCGAGGGCGCGAAACCGTCCGATCGCTTTGAAAGCGTGCCGCCGCGAGCGGCAAGCGTCGCTTTAGATTGCCCCATTTGGTTGGATCGCATCATCATGCAAATGATCGAAGTTGATCCTGAGAAGCGGATCGCAACCATGGAGGCGGTCGCTTCGGCGCTACGCGAGACGCGCTCGGCGGTAGCCGCAGGCACCAGTTCGTTAGAGCATGCCGTTGTGGGAAATGCGGGCCGAAACAGCAATATCGCCACCGGCGCCGCCAAAGACGAAGCGAAGCGGTTGCTACGGAAAAAGAGATCACGTGCGCCTCAAGGGCCTTTTTATGAACGCCCCTGGTTCTTGGTCGTTTGTTTGTTGTTGATTTTTGCCGCGATCGGTTACGCGTTCTTGCCGATGTCAGAGCGACAACTGTTTGAGCGCGGCGCCGCGCTCATGCAATCAGAGAACGATACCGATTGGAAAACGGCGGAAGAAACCTATCTGCTGCCGCTTGTCGAAAAATACCCCGATAGCCAGTATGTCGCCGAAGCGCAAGCGTTTCTCGATCAAATCGGAATCAAAGACGCCGAGTCGCGTTTGCGCAATAAAGAGCGGCTAGGACGCGACTACAGCAATACCGGCGAAGCGATGTTAGCCTCGGCTCGCAAGCTTGACACTCTGGGCAGTCATTTGGGGGCATGGTCGCGCTACGAGTCGATGCTGGCACAACTTGACTCCGACTCGCGCGAAGAACGTCCCTATTACTTAATCGCGCAACAAGAGATCGCAGAGCTTCGTCAACGGCAGGTCGAAGGCGAAGTCGAAATTTCGTCGGTCGAGGAATATCTCAAACGCGCTCAAACGGCGATTGAGAAAGACCAGCTAGAACCAGCACGACAGATCTACCGCCGAATCATTTCGCTTTATGACCAAAATCCGTCGCTTTATGAGGAAGTTCAGACGGCCAAAGCGCAATTGGCCGAGATCAAAGCCTTGTAGTGAGATAGGCCGCACGAAAGCGATGCTAACTAAACGTCGATTTCTTCGCTAATTTTTCTAACTGGTCGCCATCGTTCTAACCCTAACCCAGCTCTGCCATAGCGGCAGGCGTCGATACGATTCGCGACGAGAATCTATTGACGAAAGATTGCGCAGATTTGACAATAGAAAGGCCATCCCTATAGCGGAGATTGCTAAGTTTCCGCCCTCACCCAAAGACTATCCCTCCTTTTGTTATTGTTCGCTTGGCGATGCGTCGTGAAGCTTGCAATGAACTGTTGCCTATGACTTTCTCACTCCTTCATCCTGTCGAGCGTTCTGCGCGGATTCGCCGCGGCGTTTGGGTGACGATCGGCTTGTTACTGCTGGCCGTCGCCGGGCCGCTTTGCGCAAGCGAAGCGAAGAAGGAACTCGATTTCGCTGCGGCGCAAAAGCTGTTAGAGAATTCGTGCGGCGATTGCCACGGCGGATCGGAGGGCGAAGGCGGGTTTTCGCTTGAGCAAATCGCCGCCGAGAGCGGGCTCCGCGAAAAATATGACGAGTGGATGAAGCTACGACGTCGGGTCGCCGATCATTCGATGCCGCCGGACGACGTCGAGCCGATGGATGACGCATCGAGAACGCAATTGATCGCTTGGATTCGACGCGCCACGCGCGAAGCGGTCGGTCAGCAAGGAGAGACGGCCGGGCCGCCCCTGTTTCGTCGAATGGCCGCCCATGAGTATTCCAATACGATTCGCGATTTGCTCGGCATTCATTTCGACGCCGGCAACGGTTTGCCGCAAGATCCTGCCGGAGGCGAAGGTTTTAATAACGCCAGCGAGACGTTGATCATCTCGCCGATTCATGCCGAAAAGTATGTCGAAGCGGCAACCGCCGCGCTTGATTACGCC
>JBITAD010000489.1:0-2140 GCA_044439945.1 Blastopirellula sp. JB062 | reverse complement strand
ACGCCGCGCACGACTCGCGCGCTCGGCAGCGTTTGTTGCATCAGCGCGGTACCGACAAAATCTCGGAACTCGAAGCGGCGAAAACCAACCTGCGTCAATTCGCAGACCGCGCCTTTCGTCGTCCGGCGACCGAGGATGAAGTCGCCGCGATCGTGCAAACCTATGACGAAGCCCGGCAAGCGGGGCTCGACTTTGACGCCGCCTGCTTTTATGCGATGCGCGGCGTCTTGATCTCACCTAAATTTTTATTCTTGATCGAAACGTCGCCGAGCGATCCGCACCAAGCGGTTCCGTTGACCGATTATGAGTTGGCGTCGCGGCTGAGCTACTTTTTATGGGCGACCATGCCCGATCAAAAACTGCGCGAAGCGGCTGACGCAGGCAAGTTGCAAGATCCGGAAGAGTTGAAGCGGCAAGCGATTCGCATGATCAAGGATCGCGGGACCAAGTTTAACGATTCGATTACTCATTTTGTGGGGCAATGGTTGGGAACTGCCGACTTAGGTCGCTCGAAACAGATCGATCTCGAGTTGCACCGTTGGATGCAAGATCATCACGTGGCGTCGTTACGCGACCAGCCGGTTCAAATTTTCGAATCGATGCTGAAAGAGAACGACAGCTTGCTTAGTTTGATTGACGCCGATTGGACTTTTTTGAATGCGGAATTATGCCGGGTCTATCAACTGGACGGCAAAAAATTAGAGAAGCCGCTCAACCAACGCTTGCAGCGATATGCGTTGCCGCCTGAATATCGCGCTCGAGGCGGTCTGTTGGGCTCTGGCGGCGTGATGGCGATCGCGTCTTATCCGCGGCGCAGCAGTCCCGTACTGCGGGGCGTGTGGGTGTTAGACAAAATGTTGGGGGTCGAACTGCCGCCTCCGCCGCCTAACATTCCTGAACTGGAAGAATCAAAAGAGATTGCCGCCGCCAAAACGTTGCGAGCCCGGCTCGAACAGCATCGAGCCGATCCTTCGTGCGCGACTTGCCATAACCGGATTGATCCGCTTGGTTTTGCGCTCGAAAATTTTGATGAGATCGGCCGTTGGCGTACCGAGGACGCCGGCGGCAAGATCGACCCGGTGGCGACGTTGCCTGACGGCAAGCGAATTGAGGGGCAAGAAGGCTTGAAGCAATATCTGCTCTCGCACAGAGAAGAGTTTGTGCGTCATCTGACGCAAAAAATGTTGGGTTACGCCTTGGGGCGCGGGTTGCAGTCGAGCGACGTCGCCACGGTCGAAGCGATCGTCGAACGCCTGCAAGCTCAAGACTATCGTTCTCAGGAACTAGTGCTCGCTATCGTGACCAGCGAGCCCTTTCGAAAGAAGAGGGTACTGCCGTGAAGACGCCGCGATTAACTCGTAGAACCGTATTGCGCGGCGCCGGCGCCGCTTTGGCGTTGCCCTGGTTAGAGGCGATGCGCCCCGCGTTCGCCGAGCGACAACCAACCGGCGATCAGCCGCGGCGGTTTGCCGCCCTCTTTTTCCCTAACGGGGTCCGCCAAGAGGTTTGGACGCCGCCGGAAACGGGGGCCGACTATTCGCTTCCCAGTCAGTTGAAACCGTTAGAGAGCGTCAAAAGCGAGGTTTCGGTTCTCTCTGGTTTATGGAACGAAGCCTGTAATACCGGCGACGGGCACTATGTCAAAGACGCCGCATGGCTTACCGGCACGACGATTACGAAAACGACCGGCGTAAATTTGAATAGCGGCGGCAGATCAGCCGATCAGGTCGCCGCCGATTGGTTGGGCCGGTCGACTCCGCTCCCTTCGATGGAGCTTGGTACTGAACCGGTCAGTTCCGGCGTAGATGGAACGGTCGGCTATACGCGGGTTTACGGCGCCCATATCGCCTGGCGGACGCCGACGCAGCCGCTGGCGAAAGAAATCAATCCCCGCTTGGCTTTCGACCGTATGACCTTGATCGCCAACGGTAAAGCGGAAGGCCGATCGAATCGCCCGTTGCTGGACCGGGTGAGCGAAGACGCCAAATTGTTGCGTAATAAGTTAGGGCACAACGATCGTCATCGTTTAGAGCAATATTTAGAGTCGGTTCGCTCGCTTGAGAAACGGCTGGAAAAAATCGAATCGACGTCGCAAAACTCGTGGAAGTCGAAAGTTGACTTTTCTCAACGCCCCGCTCCG